>RQCD01000008.1 GCA_008668455.1 Clostridia bacterium | reverse complement strand
GTTTTCCTACACCGTCCGGAATTTTGGATATTACGGAACGAATGAGGGCGAAACCACCGTCATAATTTCCGGAATATCTGAAAACCAGATTTTTAAGTATGAAGAAGTTACTGCCGTGGTAACCCTGCCGTAGCATGCGGATTTATCCACTCTGCGGATTTTGCTAACTCACTATCCATACAGCCGGTATACGGCGGATGGGAAACAAGTGATAGTAGATTTATCCGGATTGGAGCGCGGGGGATATGAGCTATTTGCAGGCGTTGACCCCGAAAACGGATCAGCCGAGCGGACGAATGTCCGGTTTTATGTGGATAAGGAATCGGAAGAACGCGAGCTGATCAGCCGGATTGAGGGAGAAAGCTGCGAAAAGGCAAGCCATATCACCTATCTGACCGGAGAACGGTGGAGCGGCGGCTCTTGCATGGAAATGCACCGGGGAGACGCACCGGAGGAGGAATACCGGATTGATTATCCGGTTTGCGTTCCGGCAGAGGGCATGTACCGTTTAACTGCATTTGCAGGCTATGGGCAGTGGTTCAGTCCGGCAAAGGTTCGGGTGAATGGCGAAACCTATTCCTTAACCGCATTATCAACAGACGGACTGTATGTGGATCAGACGGCAAAAATCCGGCTGCATGCCGGAGAAAATCTCATTTCCTTTACAGTGACAGAGCATCGTGCGGCAGATACGCAGTATTGCTTTCATATGGACTATTTTGATTTGGAATGGATCAAGGATGCATGGAATCCTTGTCAGCCACTCCGCTTAGAGGGCGAATGCTTTACGGATGCAGTGCAGGCAATGAAGCTAACCCAAAGCTGGAATGCCGCAAGCCTGGATTTTAGCAAACTAAGCGGAAGGAACGGCTTGAAAATGGAAAGCACCAAAACTCCACCGCAGATAGTCTATCATATGAACGCGGAAAAGAGCGGATATTATCAGCTTTCTATGGTATGCAGTCCGTTAGACGATCCGTTGACTTACTGTCAGATGAAAATGACGGTCAATCAAACGGAATACTTGCTGGATACAGACCACACAGAAAAAACGTCTGGCGAGAGCTTTTCCTGTGACGGAAAATTCGGATATTACCAATATAACGGATTGGTTTATTTGGAGCAGGGAGAAAACGAGATCACACTTTCGCCGATTGCGGCAAGAACCTTGGATCAGATGTACTATTTCTACATGGACTATTTCGATTTTACCTATCAGGAGCCGGAAAATCCGGTACTTCTCGGAAAACAGTATCTGAAAGAGGGGGCAAGTGAAAAGCTTGTCATTCGTGTGCCGGCAGACGCTTTAACCGAAGCGGTTCAAATAGAAAGCGAGAATCCGGAGATTATAAGTGTTTCGGATTACTGGATTTATGCAAATAAGCCTGGGAAAACAATACTGACGGTAAGTCTTTCAGACGGACGAAAAACAGAGCTTCCCATGACAGTCTATGCAGAAAACGGACTGGCGCTTTCAGAGAACGGAGCGATTGAAAATTATTCCGGCAATTTGCAGACAGTTCAGCAATATCATGCGGAATACCAGCAGGAGGAAAGCGGTATTAAACGGCTAAAAGAGGTGAAGAAGGAAACACTATTTCTTCTTCCTGGAATGTTCCGGAATTTAAATAAACAAAACAATCAAACATTGATGCTATGGGATGATGCGCAAAGACCCATTTTCCCGGCAATACAGAATTAGGAGGACATAGGAGTATGAAAAGAATAATTGCAATGACACTTGCAGCTGCGTTTGCGTTTGGAGCTGTTTCCGGCTGCGGAGAAAAAAAGCAGACGGCAATCACAAAGGACGGTAAGGTGTTTTTATCTGTCGGAAACTGGCCGGATTCTGAGGCAAATCCGGAAGGCTACAAATCTATGATGGAACGGAAGGCTGCCTTTGAGGAAAAATATCCGGACATTGAAATTTCGCCGGATACCTACGAATATGATGTGCAGACCTTTGCTGCAAAGGCAGAGGGGGAGCCGCGTCCGATTATCTACACAACCCATTTCACCGAGGCAAAGAAAATTATTGAAATGGGGTATTCCGCAGATATTACCGATGCGATGAAAAAGAATGGATATTATGATGTCGTATCGGAGGAGCTGATGAATGAGGTTTCGCAGGATGGCAAGGTTTATCTGATTCCGGCGCAGGTTTACACGCTTGGTTTGGTGATGAATTTAAGTCTGTTCCGCGAGGCAGGATTAATGAATCCGGACGGCTCTCCGCAGTTCCCGGAAACCTTTGATGATGTGCGCGCTATGGCAAAAACCATTCACGAAAAAACCGGCAAAGCAGGCTTTTTATTCCCGACCACCGGAAACGGCGGCGGCTGGAACTTTACTGACCTTGCCTGGAATTTCGGCGGTACATTCATGAAAGAAAATGGCGATAAGTGGGAATCTGATTTTAACCAGGGAACAACAGATGCACTCCAGTGGTTAAAGGATATGATGTGGGAGGACGGTTCTTTGCCAGCATCCACACTGATCAATAATGATGACGCGATGAAATTAATTGGAACAGACCAAGCGGCAATGGCATTTGCACATCCGGCTCAGGTTAACAGCCTTTATACAGCCTATGGTATGAGCAGAGATAACATTGGTTATGCAAAAATGCCGGCAGGACCTGCGCGCCATGTAACCTTAATGGGCGGCGCATTCTTTGGAATTGCACCGCAGGCAACCGAGGAACAGATTGACGCTGCATTCAAATGGCTTAAATTTATCGGTGCAACACCAAGCGACACCCTGACGGATGAAACAAAGGAAAATCTGAGAAAGAGTACAGAAGACGAGAAAAAAGAGGACAAAACCATTATCGGTATCAAAGATCTTTCCGTCTGGACAGATAAAGAGGCAACCCAAGGCTATAAGAACCAGTTGGTGGATGAGTACCGGAACATTGACGAAAAACAGATTGCGTCTTATAACGACAAGTCCGGAATTGAGTATCAGACTGAGGAAAAACAGTGTGCGCAGGATCTTTACAGCTTGTTAGACAGCTGTATTCAGGAGGTTCTGACCAATAAGGACGCAGACTGCAAGGCTGTTTTAGAAAAGGCAGCGTCTGATTTCCAGGCAAACTTTTTGAACAACTTATAATGGGGGAATCGCGTTGAAGCTCGAAAGAAAGAAAAAAATCAACAACAATCCGTTTTTGCCGAACAGTCAGGACATCAACGCGTGGATTCTGCTTTTGCCGGCGGTGCTGTGCATTTACCTTTTTATCATCCGTCCGCAGGTGATGGGGGTATACTGGAGCTTTTTCAACATGAAAGGCTATAAGGTGCAGGAATTTGTCGGATTGGCAAACTACCGTCAGGTTATTTCGGATACGATGTTTGTAAAAACTATGTGGAACACCTTCCAATATGTTCTTTGGTCGCTGGTGTTAGGCTTTTTGCTTCCGATCTTTGTGGCAGTCATTTTAAACGAGTTAGTGCATGCGAGAAACACGTTTCGTTTTTGTACATACTTCCCGGCAGTTTTGCCGGGAATGGCTGTCTCGCTTTTGTGGTACTTAATGTACTATCCGGATCAGGGCGGACTTTTAAACATGATCGGCTCGTGGTTTGGAATGAAGCCGTATGGATGGCTTCAGGATTCAAAAAACACGATCATGCTGATTGTCATCAGTATGACCTGGAACGGCTGCGGATCGACTGCAATTTACTATTTTGCAAGTCTCCAGGGCGTATCCAGAGAATTATATGAGGCGGCAATTATAGACGGAGCAGGCTTTATAAAGCGGTTCTTCACAGTTACCGTTCCGCATATTTCCGGCATTGCGCTGCTGTTTTTGGTACGGCAGATTATCGGTGTATTCTCGATTATGGAGCAGCCGATGCAGATGACCGACGGCGGTCCGAACGGCGCGTCAAACACGCTTGGACTCTTAGCTTACAAATACGGCTTTGTCAGCATCAAGCCGCAGCTTGCTATGGCGGTCGGCGTCATTATGTTCCTGATCTTAATGGTATTCACGCTGTTCTATTTCTATTTAGACAAGAAAATTGAACGCGACTAAGGAGGTATGACAGCATGAAGAATATGGATAAGGGAATTTTAACAAATTCCGATATGAAAAAACCGAAATACAGGCTTTTGTATACGCTCATGATGATTTTTATGATTGCATACTGCCTGATTTCGGTGCTGCCGGTGGTTTGGATCATGCTTTCCGGCTTTAAGGACGTCAAGGAAATGTACGCTGTTCCGGCAACGTTTCTTCCGAAAAGGATTGATCTGTCAAAGCTTGGAAAGGTATGGACAGAATTAAAATTTTATAAATACTATGGAAACACCTTTTTGATGGCAATTGGCGCTGTGATTTCCAATATTGTCATATCCGGTCTTGCCGGCTATGTATTATCCCGGCTAAAACCAAAGGGAACAAAGCTGATGCTTGCTCTGATTTTCTGGATTATGCTTCTTCCGGGAACGATGAGTACCGTTCCTCTGTATATGGAGTTTAAGAGCATGCCCTTAATCGGGGTCAATCTGTTGGAAACCTACTGGCCGATCTGGCTGATGTCGGGTGCGAATGCATTTAACATTATTTTGTTTAAAAACTTCTTTGACGGCATCTCAAGCTCTCTGATTGAGGCGGCATGGATAGACGGCGCAAATAACACAAAAATTTTCTTTAAGATTATTATTCCGCTTTCCACTCCGGTCTTTATCGTTGTAGGAATGTTCACCTTTAACGGACAGATCGGAAACTTTTTCTGGCCATACCTCTTAATCTCGGCAAAGGAAAAAACGGTACTTGGCGTACAGCTTTATAAAATGAAAGCGTCAACCTACACCATGGATTATCAGATGCTTGCAATTCTGTTTTCAGTGATTCCGCAGATTATCATTTTTGCTATTTTTCAGAAACAGATTATGGGCGGCATCAATATCGGCGGAGTGAAAGGATAAAAGGAGGACAAATGAATGAAACAACAACTTCGTATTGTGATAGCGGTAATGTCTGTTATGCTGCTTTTTAGCGTTCATGTATGTGCAAAGAATATCACACTGGAGGCAGAAAATTATTATACTGCAACAAGGAACTGGACGGTACAAGGAGATGGTGCAAGAAGCGGCGGCAAATACTTATCTGTACAGTATACAGAAAACGGAAATGCAAATAACGTTGTCCGGTATAAGGTGGAGGCAGAGGATGCCGGCTGGTATCTTCTGACCCTGCAAAGCACAGCATTAAATTTTCAGTTTTGCTCAAATTATACTGTGGTTATTAACGATACCAGGACGATTAATGCCCGTGAGGAGGGAAAAGAAACCTCCATCGGCGGAAGTAATATCTGGAGTACGGTTGATTTAGGCTGTGTGTATCTGAACAAAGGTACAAACTACATGAAGGTGATTGCAAATGATCAGCGCGCGGCAGACAGTCAGATTTGCTTTTACCTGGACACCATCGCGTTTACAAAACCGAATTACCAGGTGAGCGACGTTATTCCGGCACGCCCGGTGAATGTCTTTGAGCGGAGCGACAATGTCACCTATGATATTAAAATGACTTATCCGGAATCGGTTGAGAAAAAGCTTAGCTTCCGGGTGGAAAACTACTGGGGCGAGGAAGTGCAGAATAGTGAGCTGACCATTGGCAGAAATAAACAGGTGTATTCTCTGCGCCTGGGTCAGCTGCCGCTTGGCTGGTATAAGCTGTTTGTCTATAATGAGGGCGGAAGCGTTGCCTATGAGGGTTCGTTCTCAGTGGTTGAGGATGAATCAAAGCAAAAAACATTCTACAATTCCCCCTTTGCTATGGATATGGCAATTGTAGAAACTGCGGCAAAGGATCGGGACGCTTATATCCGTGCCTGCAAGCTGACCGGAGTTGGCTGGGTGCGTGAGCGCTGGTATTATATGGACGGCTATTCTGAGCTGAGTGAAAGTCAAAAATCGCTTTTTCAAAAATATAAGGATGCAGGCTTAAAAATTCTGATGTGTACACACGGAATGAATCAACAGATCGCAGACAACCTGTTTGATACGTACAATACAACCAAAGGCAGAGCTGAATGGGCGGGCGACTATATCTCTGCATGGGAACTTAGTAACGAGCCGGATCTTGCCTTCTGGGGCGGCACAGCAGACGAATTTGCTGCATTCTACAAGGCAGGCGCGCTTGGTTTTAAGGATTCCGGCAAGGTCAGCATGCAGATGCACGGCGCATTTTCGGAGGGTGCAGAAATCTTAAGCGGAGGCGCCGGAGACTTTGCAGAAGTTGCAACAATGAACGGTCTTATGAAATTTTCAGACGCGTATGCATATCATGCATATTCCAAAAACATGAATCTGAATGTTTCAAATAAGGAAGCAGATCACGATCTTGCACTGCAGAGAGAGGAGCTTGCCTATAACACCTGGAAAAAGCCGCTTTGGCTTACCGAGGGCGGTATGGGTCAGCTGCGTGCCTGGACAAAGGACGGCGGACTTTATGACGAGCAGAATCGCGGTATGGCAAGAGCGTCGGTGCAGACACTTGTGAGAAGCGCCTCCGAGGGTGTGCAAAAGCATTTTTGGTTTATCCTGCATGGCGATTATAATGTGAATCAGTTCTTCTCCTGTTTCTCCAATGACGGAAAACCTTATGCGGTTTATAACGTTATTACGCTGATTCTAACGGATAACGGAAAGCCGACCTGGAATTGGGGATTACGGAATTTTGATCTGATGCCGGACTGTGAAAGAGTATACGAATTTGCACGGCAGGCAAACGGATTCAGAAAGCGTGAGAGAAAATATCTGCATGAGGGCAGAATGCTGAAGCCAACCAATTTAGGACTGGAGCAGAATGTGATTACTGAAAAAAATGGCGACAAGCTTTATGCAGATAAGCTGATCCAGGGAAAATGGCTGGCATCTGACGGCACTTGGGCAGAGTTCTTGGCAAACTATAACGATTACGACGTTCAAGTGAAATATCCTGCAGAAAACTGTGTGGTGATTGACGGAAAAGACAATTCTGTTTCGGATCGGATGTGCTTTACCGTGAAAGCTGGCAGCGTTATTATGGTAAAGCAAAAATAAAAAAGGAGAAAGCTGTATGAAAAAAATACATTTGATTGGAAATGCGCACTTAGACCCTGTCTGGCTTTGGCAATGGCAGGAGGGCTTTGCAGAAGTAAAGGCAACGTTTCGGAGCGCATTAGACCGCATGAAGGAGTTTTCGGATTTTAAGTTTACATCTGCATGCAGCGCTTATTACATGTGGATTGAAAAGAGCGATCCGGGTATGTTCTCAGAAATTACAGAGAGAGTAAAAGAGGGAAGATGGAATATTGTTGGCGGTTGGTTTATCCAGCCGGACTGCAATATTCCGTCCGGAGAATCCTATGCACGTCATGCGTTAATTAGTCAGCGGTACTTTCAGGAGAAATTCGGCGTGACGGCAAATACCGGATATAATGTCGATTCCTTTGGTCACAATGGAAATCTGCCGCAGATTCTGAAAAAAAGCGGTATAGATCATTATGTTTTCATGCGTCCGATGCCGCATGAAAAACAGCTTCCTGGATACCTGTTTGACTGGGAAAGTATGGACGGAAGCCGCGTGAGAACCTATCGGATTCCGGAATTTTATAATATTGATCAAACACGTTTTGAAGTGTTCCAAAAAGTGAAGGATCTCGCGAAGCAGCATGATATGATGGCATTTTACGGGGTTGGAAATCACGGCGGCGGCGCGACCGTGGAGCTTCTGGACCAAATGCATAGAACGCTTGATCAATCCTTTATATATTCAACAGTTAACGAATACTTTGATGCTGTAAAAGAGGACGAGGTTCCCGTAGTACACGATGATTTGCAATACCATGCAAAAGGCTGTTACAGTGCGATGAGTGAGGTAAAAGCAAACAATCGGTTATGTGAAAACAAGCTTTTTGAGGCAGAGGAATATTCGGTTTTGTCTAAGGCTCTGATGAATACGCCCTATCCGGCAGATGAATATAAAAAAGCGTGGGAGGACGTTCTATTTAACCAGTTCCATGACATTATGGGCGGCTGTGCAATTAAAGAGGCATACATCGACGCAAGATATTTGCACGGAGAAGCTGCTGCTGTTGCCGAACGGAATGCGAATTTTGCCTTGCAGCAGATTTCCTGGAATATTGACACCATGGACGGAAGGAAATTAAATCTATATAAAGAGTGGCTTCCGGCGGTTGCCTGGTGTTCTGAAGAAAACATCGGAACACCGATCGTTATTTTTAATCCGCTGTCGTATGATGTGGAAACAATTGTTTCGGTACATAATGCTGCTAAGATTGTGACTGACGCAGAGGAAAACAAAGTGCCGATTCAATATGTGCGTGATTCCAAAACAATTGGCGCTATGAATTACAAAATGGCGTTTTACGCAAAGGTTCCTGCGCTTGGATATACAGTTTACAGAATGTATTTCAAAACACAGGAGGAAAACTATGAAACAACGCTTTCAGTGTCGGATGAGCGCCTGGAAAATCAGTTTCTGCGTGTAGATTTTGACGGAGCAACCGGGGAAATCAGCAGTATTTATGATAAGACAACTAAGCGTCAGCTGATGGGATGTTCCTCGGCTGTTTTGATGGATGAGTCGGACAGCGATACCTGGGCACACGGAATTTACAGCTTCAGAAAATGCGCCGCTGTCTGTGAATCCGGCAGTGTGAAATTGATTGAAAAAGGACCGGTTCGGGCAGCTGTC
>RQCD01000126.1 GCA_008668455.1 Clostridia bacterium | reverse complement strand
CGGGGAAACACCTGACAGCGGCAGGCATTGTCAAAGGAGAGGAGGCCGGAGCTGTCCGCCCGGACCGCGCGAGCACCAGGGCGTAGCTATCCGAACTCCTATGCGTATTTTTGAAAAATCAGGAAACCGCTGCGGTACAGACTGTTTCAGAACGTATAAAACAGGGATTTTACGGAAAAATAGTAATATGAAAGGGGCGCGTTTTTATGTGTCACAAAATGCAGAGAAAGGGCAGACAGACGGTTTTTCTGAAACACCCGGTCACTATATTGGAGACAGCGGCAATTGTCGGCAAAAAAGAGGGAGAAGGACCGCTTTCGGATTCCTTTGATCGGATCTTAGAGGATGATTGCTTTGGGGAAACATCCTGGGAAAAGGCAGAAACAAAGCTCCAGAGAGAAGCAATTTTATCGGCAATTAAAAAGGCAGGCTTAAAGCCGGAGCATATTGACTATGCCTTTTCCGGCGACCTGCTAAACCAATGTATCGGAGCGGAATATGCGATGCGTGAGCTATCCATTCCGTTTTTCGGACTGTACGGCGCATGCTCCACTATGACGGAGGGGCTGACGCTGGCGGCGCTGGTTATCAACGGCGGCACGGCAGACTATATTACAGCTTCCACCTCCAGTCATTTCTGCGCAGCAGAAAAACAGTACCGTCTGCCGTTGGAATATGGCGGACAGAGAACTCCGTCAGCACAATGGACCGTAACCGGGGCTGGCTGTGCTGTACTGGCAAGAGAGCCGGGAAGGGTGCAGATTACCCATCTGACCACTGGGCGTGTGGTGGATTTTGGCGTTACCGATGCCAATAACATGGGTGCGGCAATGGCGCCGGCAGCTGCGGATACTTTAAAGGCGCACTTTCGGGAAAGCGGTTTTTCACCCTCTGATTACGACCTGATTTTAACCGGTGATCTTGGGGAAATTGGATCGGATCTGCTATGCGATATAATGAATCAGGAGGGGTATGATATTTATACTCAGCATCAGGATTGCGGACTTTTAATATTTGACCGGAAAAGGCAGGACGTACATGCCGGGGGGAGCGGCTGCGGATGCTGTGCAAGTGTATTTTGCGGTCATGTTTTTCCGGCAATTTTCCGAGGGGAATACCGGCGGATTCTGGTGATGGCAACCGGCGCGCTGATGAATCCGCAGATTGTGCTGCAGGGGGAGTCCATTCCTGGAATTGCACATGCGGTCACAATTGAGAGAAAGGACGGTTGATTTATTTGGAGTATTTAAAAGCGTTTATTGTTGGAGGCTTGTTTTGTGTGGTTGGGCAGATTCTGATTGATAAAACAAAACTCACACCGGCGCGGATTTTGGTAAGCTATGTTGTGGCAGGCGTAGTTTTGCAGATTTGCGGATGGTATCAGAAGCTGATCGACTTTGCCGGAGCAGGGGCAACCATTCCGCTCACAGGCTTTGGATGCACGCTTGCAAAGGGTGTGAAAAAAGCGGTGGAGGAGAACGGCTTTTTAGGAATTTTCACCGGCGGTTTTACGGCAGGAGCGGCAGGAATTGCCGCGGCGGTTTTGTTCGGATTTTTAGCCGCGCTGATTTTTAAGCCAAAGCCTAACAGCTGAATCAAAAAAGAATGCAGAAAATGTTTCCGTTGGTCAGAATCATTTTTTGCATTCTCTTTTTGTGTGTGAAAGACAAAATTATAGAAAGAGGTTCTTTTTTGACGAATTTTGCGCAAGAAAGATATTTTTTTTATAGGAAATACTTGTTATTCAGAAAAATAAATGCTATAATAAAAGAAGAAAACTAAGAAAAGAGGTACGCAAGGAATGGACTACAAGGAACGCTATCAGCAATGGATAGAAAAAACAGACGAAAAAACAAAGGCGGAGCTTTTGGCTTTAACGGATGAAAAAGAGATTGAGGATCGTTTTTACCGGACGCTGGAATTTGGAACGGGCGGTCTGCGTGGTGTGATGGGCGCAGGAACAAACCGCATGAATCTGTATATGATCCGCTGGGCGACTCAGGGAATTGCAGACTATATGAACACCAAGGGAGAGGAAGCGAAAAAGCGCGGTGTGGTTATTGCGCACGATTCCCGGAATCATTCCCGGGATTTTGCGGAGGAGACAGCAAAGGTTTTAGCAGCAAACGGAATCTGCGTATATTTGTTTGAATCGCTCCGTCCGACTCCGATGCTTTCCTTTGGAGTTCGCCATCAAAAGGCATTTGCCGGAGTTGTGGTAACAGCATCGCACAATCCGAAAGAATATAACGGCTATAAAGTATACTTTGAAGATGGCGGACAGCTGCCGTTGCAGGTTTCGGACATGATGATTCAATACATGGATCGTGTGGACATGTTCAGCGTGCCGACAGTTTCTTTAGATCATCCGCTCATTCACATCATCGGCAAAGAAGTGGACGAGGCATATTTTGAAAACGTACAAAAACAGGCAGTACATCCGGAGCTGGACAAGACCGGCTACCGTTTGGTATATACACCGCTGCACGGTTCGGGAAATCTGCCGGTTCGTGAGATTTTAAAAAGAACCGGATTTTCGGACGTTATTTTAGTACCGGAGCAGGTTGAGCCGGACGGAAACTTCCCGACGGTTGCGTCGCCAAATCCGGAAAATAAAGAATGCTTCACCCGTGCGATAGAGCTTGCAAAGGAAAATCAGTGTGATCTGATCATTGGCACAGATCCGGACTGCGACCGTGTGGGAATTGTTGTCCGCGATCAGGCAGGCGACTATGTCACCATGACCGGAAACCAGGTGGGTGCGCTTTTAGCAAACTACATGCTGACCGAAAAGAAAAAAGCAGGCGTCCTGCCGGAAAATGGAGCGATTGTTTCCACAATCGTTACCACCGGACTGTTGGGTGCAATTGCAGAATCCTTTGGAGTAACCTATTTTGAGGTGCTCACCGGCTTTAAATATATTGGTGAAATGATTCATAAATTTGAGGAGGAGCATTCCTACGAATACATCCTGGGACTGGAAGAAAGCTATGGCTATCTTGCCGGTACCTATGCAAGAGATAAGGACGCGGTGGTTGCGTCTATGCTGATTGCCGAGATGGGCGTATTCTATCATCAGCAGGGGAAAACACTCTATGACGTGATGCAGGAATTATATCAGAAATACGGCTGGTATTATGAAAAAACTATTTCCATCACCATGAAAGGAAAGGACGGTGCAGAGAAAATCAAAGCGCTGACAAGCGGCATGAGAAACGATCTGCCCAAAGAGTTCGGCGGATATCGCGTGGCTTCGGTGGACGATTATTTCACAAGCGAGCATTTTGAAAACGGAGAAATCTCCGCACTGACCCTCCCGAAATCAGACGTTCTGCGTTTCCATTTTGAAAACGGATCAACCTTTGTCATCCGTCCGTCCGGCACAGAACCTAAAATTAAACTTTATTACCTGATCCGCGGCAAGGACGAGAAAGAAACGATGGCAATGTTTGAAAAAATCAAAGCTGCGGCAGAAAAAATTCTGGCATAGAAATAAGAGGAAAAAGTCATGAAAAAGATATTAGTGATCAACGGAGTGAATCTGGATATGCTGGGGGTGCGCGAGCCGGGGATTTACGGCTGCGAAACCTTAGCGGATTTAGAGCGCAGAATTCAGAACCGGGCAGAGGAATTAGGACTTTCGGTGGAGTTTTTTCAGAGCAATTTTGAGGGCGAAATTGTGGAAAAAATTCATGCGGCATATGGCAATACAGACGGAATTATCATGAATCCGGCAGCCTTTACGCACTATTCCTATGCCATTCGGGATGCGCTTGCAGCGGTATCCATTCCGACAATTGAGGTACATATTTCCAACATTCACAAACGGGAGGAATTCCGGCATCATTCGGCGATTGTGCCGGAATGCGTCGGTCAGATCTGCGGCTTAGGGCAGAGGGGCTATCTCCTGGCATTGGAGGCATTCTGCGATGACGAGAATTAACCGGCTATCCGCGCTTTTAGCAGAAAATGAAGCAGCCTATATCACTTCGCGTGCCAATATCTTTTATTACAGCGGCTTTACCTCAGAGGATGCGGCGCTTCTGATCACGAAGCGTCAGGCACTGATTCTGACCGATTCGCGTTATTTTGTGCAGGCAAAGCTCCAGGCGCCGGACTTTGTGCTGTACGATATTGCAAAGGGACTCTCCGGCGCGATTGAAACGCTTGCCGGCACAGAGCAGATTTTATATGAAGAAAGCTATCTCACGGTGGAGCGACTGCAAAAGCTTGAGACGGCGGCAAAGGGTTGCCGGCTGATACCGGGGCAGAAGAAAATCGCAAAATTCCGGCAGAAAAAGGACGCGGAGGAAATTGCAAAAATCCGGGCAGCAGAGGCTTTGGGAGACGCGGCTTTCTCGTATATCTTAGACAAAATCCGACCGGGTGTGAGCGAGATTGAGATTGCTTTGGAGCTGGAATTTTTCATGAGGAAAAACGGCGCGTCCGGACTTTCGTTTGAAACGATTGCCGCCTCCGGGCTGCGCTCGGCAATGCCGCACGGTGTAGCGAGTGAAAAGAGGCTCGAAAAGGGAGATTTCCTGACACTGGATTTTGGATGCGTGTTAGACGGCTACTGCTCGGACATGACCCGGACAGTTGTAATCGGTGCGCCGGATTTGCGGCAAAAGGAAATTTACGAAACGGTTTTACTGGCGCAGGAGACGGCGCTTTCCCAAATTGCACCGGGGGTCGCCTGTGCAGAAATTGACCGCGCGGCAAGAGAGGTAATCCAAAACGCCGGGTATGGAGACTGTTTCGGACATGCGTTAGGACACAGCGTGGGCATTGAAATTCACGAGACGCCGGTATTTTCCCCAAAAAGCAAGGATGTTTTGGAGGAGGGTCATGTGATCACGGTAGAACCGGGGATCTATTTAGAGGGCTTTGGCGGTGTTCGGATTGAGGATGTTGTGGCAGTTTGCGGTAAAAAAGCAGAAAACCTAACAAATTCTCCGAAAAATTTCATAATAATTTAAAAAACACTTGTAATTTTTTAAAAAATATATTACAATATATGTATATCTGTTTTACACGAGTGAAAAAATATGCAAATCACGGAAAGGAATGGTTATTAGATGATTTCAGCAGGAGATTTCAGAAACGGTATTACGTTTGAATTAGAGGGGAATGTTTTTCAGGTTGTTGAGTTTCAGCATGTGAAGCCGGGAAAGGGCGCAGCATTTGTTAGAACAAAGCTGAAAAACGTGATCACCGGTGCGGTGATTGAAAGAACGTTCAGACCGACAGAGAAAATGCCGAAGGCACATATTGAAAGAAAGGATATGGAGTATTCTTATAATGACGGAGATCTTTACTATTTCATGGATCAGGAAACCTTTGACATGATCCCGATTGGTAAGGAGCAGGTTGGAGATTCCTTAAAGTTTGTGAAAGAGAATATGGTATGTAAGATTCTTTCCTATAAAGGAAATGTATTCGGTATTGAGCCGCCGACATTCGTTGAATTGGCAATTACCGAAACAGAACCGGGCTTTAAGGGCGATACTGCAACCGGCGCAACCAAGCCGGCAACACTGGAAACAGGCGCTGTGATCCAGGTTCCGCTGTTTGTGGACGGCAGTGATATTATCCGTGTTGATACCAGAACCGGAGAATATATGGAAAGAGTATAAACGTTTTTGGAAAGGAGCATTGCAAATGGATGAATTAATCAGCAAGGTTGCTTATTTAAAGGGACTTGCAGACGGCTTGAAGCTGGATGAGAGCAAGGAAGAAACAAAGCTTTTAAAAAAGCTGATTGAAGTTGTCGGAGATCTGGCAGAGGAGCTTTCAGCGGTTTCTGCCTCCTGCGAGGAGCTGGATGAGTCTCTCTTAGAGGTAGACGAGGATTTAGCGGACTTAGAGGATTTCGTTTACGGCGACGAGGATGAGGACGACGGGGACGATGATTGTTTGTTTGATAATGAGGATGACGAATATTTTGAAATCGAATGCCCGAACTGTCATGAGGACGTTTTAGTAGATTTTGATCTTTTGGATGAGGATCACGGCATTGTCTGCCCAAACTGTCATGAGGAAATCGAACTGGATTTTGACTGTGACTGCGATGACGGCGATTGTGACTGCGGATGCGGTCATGATGACGAATAAAAAGTGTTTTTTTAGCTCTCCTGCAAGGAAGATACATGCAGGAGAGTTTTTTATGGAGGGAGCTTTATGTACGGACTTTATATTCATATTCCGTTTTGTGTGCAGAAATGCAAATACTGTGATTTTGTGTCATTTGCCGGGTGCGGCGTTTCGGAGCAGGAATATCAAAGGCTGTTAATCCGGGAGATGGAGCGGTATCCGAGGGAGAAAATTGACACAATTTTTGTGGGCGGCGGTACGCCGACTGTATGCAGTCCGGATTTTTTGGAAAGACTATTTGAGTCGGTAAGGTTGCATTTTTCAGTATCGGATCACGCAGAAATCACCGTGGAGGCAAATCCGAAAACACTTAACCGGGAAAAGCTTTCTGCCTTAAAAAGAGCAGGTGTCAACCGCCTCAGCATTGGAGTGCAGTCCTTTTCAGACAGGGAGCTTTCTGCGCTCGGACGGATTCATACGGCACAGGAAGCAGAGGACACCATCCGGCTGGTGAAGGATTTTGGCGGGTTTTCGGTCAACCTGGATCTTATGACGGCGATTCCGTATCAGACAAAACAGAGCCTGACCGAAACCCTGGACCGTGCGCTTTCACTTTCTCCGGAGCATCTTTCCTGCTACAGTCTGATTTTAGAGGAAGGAACGCCGCTTTACCGGGAATATGAAAAAGGAGAATTGATTCTACCGGAGGAGGATGAGGAACGCGCACTTTATGCGCTTGTCTGCGAACGGTTAAAATCGGCAGGCTACCTGCATTATGAAATCTCGAATTTTGCAAAGCCGGGAGCAGAATGCCGGCACAATCTGAAATACTGGCAATGCCGGGAATATATCGGACTTGGTCTGGCGGCGCATTCCTGTTATCAGGGCAAACGCTTTTCCAATCCCGTTGATTGGGAGCAGTACAGAGCAGGAAAACAGGAGGTGCAGGAGGTTCTTTCCCAAAAAGACGAGATAGAGGAATTTATGATTATGGGATGCCGGCTTTTAGACGGTTTTTCAGAAATACAGTTTTTTAGGCGTTTATCTTTTCATGTTGAAGGCTTTTATAAATCGCAGCTGGAGAAAGAT
>RQCD01000124.1 GCA_008668455.1 Clostridia bacterium | reverse complement strand
CGCCCCGAGCAAAAAGCAGTGCTATGGGCGATTTTATTCGGACTTAATTCCTTTCTGTCATAATTTGATACCATACTTCCGGTTGTCCAGTCGGCTGCATACCGTTCCAGCGGAACAGGGAAAGCCAGTCTGCACCCTCCGGGAGGGTGAATGCTGTGCCGTTCTCCGCTTTCATTCCCTGGAGCAGTCTGCCGTTTTTGAAGCTTGCAAGGTACTGATCCGGGGCGGTATCCGGAGCTTGGAGGGTGTAGGTTTTTCCCGGTATCAGTGTGTCGGTTTCTGCTCCGTCTGCAAACAGGCGAACTGCTTTTCCCTCCACCTCTGCAAAAACGCCGTCCGATTTGATTCCGCAGGCATTGACCGTCCGGATTCCGATTAATTCATCCTCCGGCGCGGCAGGAAATCTGATTGCTTCTGCACCTGTTCCAAGCCTTGCGGCAAGCCTTCCGTTTCGCCGGATTTCAATTCCGGAGAAATTTTCTTCCGGGTTGCTCCAGGAAAGCTCTAAATATCCGTTTTGAACGGTTGCCGAGACATTCTGCACCTCGCTGCAAGCAGCATCTGCCGTCTCAAAGCCGCCGTCTGACAGGAGGTTTTCCCCTGTCCGATTGCCGTCTGCCGCAACCTCATAAAGCGTGAGATCGTCCAGAGAAAATTCTCCGCTCTCATCAAAGAAGATTCGCACCAGGGCTTCTTCCTCGTCTGCCGCCGCCGTAATAGGCACGCTATAGAACCGCCAGTCCTGATTGGTGACCGTTTCACCGTTCATGTTTTCAGTTCTCTGAACCGGCCAGCTGTCATTCTGACCGACTGCACACTTCACACTGCTTGCATGCCTGGATTTCATCCAGATTCCCAGCCGATAGGTTTTGCCCTTGCTTAATGACACAGAGGTGCGGTTTTCTAAATACAGATACGTTCCGTCATAATTGCGGTCATAATTCGCATCGATCCGGAGGGCATAGCTGCCGCTTTTGGCATCCTCGCTTGTGCGATACGCCCGATAGCTGTACATTTTTTCTGTGTTGTTCCGGTTATTTACCATCACGCGCCAGGTATTTCCAAGCGTTTTATCAAAGCCGCCGCTTAAGGAAAATTCTCGTCTTTCCCCATTGGAATATTCTAAAACAATCCGGTAAATATCTGCCGGATTTGGATAATCCGAAAGGTAGGTCACGGTTTTTCCGGGAGCGGTGGAGAGTGTGTCGGATAAAAGTGTGTCTCCGCAGTAAACCGACGCTTTTTGGAGTAGGTTTGTATCCGGATTGATCCAGCTGATTTTGGCATTGCCCCAGTAAACATTCATCAGCGGATTGACCGGCTCATATACATCCCTCTCCTGATCATATCGTCTGGTCGGGGTGACATAGGTTTTATAAAATCTGCCTGCCGCCTGCGTATCCGATGCTGCCGCAAGGGTAATTTCATACGTTCTGCCATTGGCAAGTCCGGTTTCGGTAAATATGCCGTCTGTTGTTTTTCCGGCATAGCTGCCGTCCACCCAGACTGCCGCCTCCCGGTTGGTTTTAAGGATAAAGCCGCCGTCTGCTGCGCGAACCTCCGCGCCGATAATTCTTAAAAGCTGTTCTTCGCCGGCTGCTGTTCCCGGAATAGGAGTAAGACTTGTATCAATCGGTTCTTCCTCCTCCAATAACAGCGGAATGTCCGGCTCTGCTATCACGGTTTCTCCCATGGATTCCTCCTGAATCCGGTCGCGCCAGCTTTCTGCACCAAACACCCTCAACTGAATCGGATTTTCGGTATAGTTACAAATGCTGACAAGCTTTTTCCCGTTCAAAACGGTATGCTGATAGGAGATACCCACCGGGATTTCCCCAGTCTGCGCATTTTGGATGGAAACCTCTTGCTCTCCAAGAATCTCCCGTAAAGCTGACATCAGCTGCCAAACGGTCGGAGTCTGGATGGCGAGTCCGGAAAAGGCGCTGTCAAGAATCTGCACATTTTCTGCCGCTCCCAAAAATGCTCCCCGGCTGTTTCCGTCCGCGTCCTTCGTCAGGCTGTTTCTTCCATAAATCAGAACCGAGCCGGAAAAACCCGAAAGGGTTCTGTACACATCATCGCTCACATACTCTGCCTCCGGCACGATAATCACATCTAACCCCGTTGTATCACATACGGTATCGGTCAGAATCCGGATACTTTCTCCGAGATATTCTGCACTTTGGTATGCCCGCATCAGCGCGCTCATATGAAGATCAGAATAATTCCGCGCCGTTTCGGAAAACAGGATTCCGACCCTTGGCTGTGCGTTCCGGATGGCTGTGATTTCCTCCGAAAGCCGCAGCATATCCTTTGAGACACAGGATAATCTCCATAAATGCTCCGGTTTTAAGCTGATCATTTCATCTGCATAGCCGCTGCGGTTTGCCCGGTCGCAGTCGTTATCCCAAATCCAAAGCGCCGTTTGACTCAGCCCATGCAGCGCCCCCTGCCAGAGCATGGAGTAAATTGCCTGTGCATTTTCTGCCGATGTTCCGTTTACAATATGGTTTTCGCTGTTCACGTTCGGCGCAAGCCGCACCGAACGGCTGTAATCATTCCACAGATCGCATGCCTCATAGGCATAGGCATTCCGGATGGTCGCGCCCTGATCGTAGCCGTTTAAGTCGGTCGCTTCGGTGAGCGTTTCCATATTCATGCCGTTATGAATCTGACTCCGGACAACAAACCGGTCGTCTCCGCCCATATACTGAATCATTTTGCTATGTACCCGCATTCCCGGAATGTAGGATTGAATTTCACTCCGGAACCACTGATACCATTCGGCAAACAGGCGGTCGTTAAAATGCTTGTAATCTAAATACATTTTGTTTTTGTTGTTATAGCCGTCATAAGTTCCGTTTTCCGAAAGACGGCATTCCGAAAAGCTTTGATAGGTCTTGCCATATGCCTGCGACATTGCCGCCGGGGTCTGGTAGATGTCCTCCAAATATGTCTGCCATGCCGGATTGTATTGCCCCGGCTCATAGGCGGAAATAAAGGACGGTTCGTTCGTCATGCAGATGCTGACAAGCGACTGATAATTTTTCACTCTGCTGCCTACACCCCGGACAAATTCCCTGATAAATTCCTTTGATCCGTCCAGGAGCGGATTATATCTGAAAAATCCATAGCCGTGATACTTTAATTCAGGATGATCCCGCAACAGGAAGGACGGTTCCTCATGAATCGCAAGCAAAAGGTCTACCGTGATTCCGTTTTCCTCTGCCTCCCTTAAAAACCGGCAATAGGCATTGATCTGGTCATAATTGATATGACAGTACGGGTTGCCTGCGGTCTCAAAGGAGGGGTTCGCAACCAGATTTTCATTTGTCTCATACAAAAGCACGTTGTCAATATAGACATCCGCGTTTGATTCATTCACAAAAGTTAAATCCAGTTGGGTTTCATCTGCTCCGGTGGTGTAAGTGCCGGTATACCGCACCCATTTGGTATCCTTCCCCGTCTGGTACAAATCCTGATCCTTTGTGCGCCCGTGCAGGGAAAACCAAAACGCACTTGCAGCATTTCTTTTCACATAGAATGCATAAGTATATTTTGTGTTCGGCTGCACCGGAACGGTTTGGTGTACCGCGGTCAGCTTATTGGTTGCCCAGGAATTTTCCTCCGCGAACATATGCAGAGACTTTTTCCCGTTTCGCTTTTCTGTTTCGGAAAGCTCCACTTCGGTCGGGTCGTTCAGCTGATGGACGATCTCCCATTCGTCAATCGCCTGCGGCTCGGTGAGAACCTCACGCATTTTTATTTCGGTCTGAATATGGTTTATCCCCAGGCTTTTGAACAGGGCAAGCTCATTCCGGACATCATACCAGTGTCCCACTCCGGTCAGAAATACCGGCTGTTCCCAGCTGTTTTCCCCGTCCGAAACTGTTCCGTAATAGTCTCCGCCCTGCACCCTTAATGTTCCGGTCTGATAGCGCGGAGCAGTTTTCGGAGTCTTTTTCCCTGCAAGATACAATTCTAAATTGCTCTTTGCCTCCTCGTATACATTTTCCAGGGAGCTTTCAAGATAGTCCGGATCAACTGCGCCAAGCGTGTTTCTATCCTGATCGAAATAGTTTAGAATTGCTAGCGCGGATTTTTCATAATCCACCGAAAGTCCTGCCTGCTCGCACCGGTCAATCAGAGAGGACAGCCGCGCTTTTCTTGTTGCTGCATTCTCTGCGTCGACCGGAACAAGCCCTTGCGTTCCGACGAGGACTGCTGCAAGGATTGCTGCTATTTTTTTCATAGACAATCCCCCGCTCTAAAACTCTGTTTTCCCTGCAATGGCTGTCTTTCCTTTTAAGCTGTCTAACAGGAATACCTTTAATACGGCGCCGTTTGCAAGCTGTTCCTCGCTGACGGTGATTTTTGCCTCTGCCCGCTTGCTCTCGCCTGCTGCAAGCGTTACCTCTCCGGAAGAAAGCGAAACCAATTCGCCGTCTACATACAGCGCCGCAAGAATCTGTGCGCCTTTTTCCGATTCCTGATTATTCTTTACCAGGCTTGAAACCGTTAATGCTCCGGCAGAAAGTGCTGAGAGCCGTCCGCCTGCATTTTTCAAAATGACCTCGCCCACCGAATACTTGTCTGCCTCCGGGATCACACTGATTTCAACCGGTGTTCCGACCGGCTCATAGTGCGCAGAAATGCCGACGATCTTTACAACTGATTTCTTATTATTTTCCAGTCCGGAAAGGGTGACGCTGGTTTGATCAGAGAGGAAGTGTCCCTTTAAATCTCCGTTTAAATACACATTCACACCAACACAGTCGGCATCCTGCGGCGGATTCCAGGAGATGGTCGCCGCTCCGTCCTCTGATACAGCAGCTACATTCGTGGTTTTTCCTATGACGGAGGTTGTTTCAAAATCTCCGTTTCCAAAGAGATTCGCTCCGGTTACCTCGCCGTTTTCCAGCAGATACACCTGGATGTCATCCAGATAGATATCTGCCATGCCGTCTTTGATCTGGAAATGCAAATCTGAAATCGCAGATTCGGGGGTAAAATCAAACTCGGCTTTCTTCCAGATGCTTGCGTCCGGCTCGCAATTGATTGTTCCTCCAACCGAAACATTCAGCTGCGTATAGCCCGATCCTCTGTCCCAGAAACTGAAACGGTAGGTCTTGCCGCTTTCCATGCCTGTTTTGTCACCGTCATAGTAAAGAATGGTGTTGTCAAAGCTGTTTCTGAAATAATGGAAACAGTATTTTCCCTCCTTGGGGTTCTGATCTGTTAATTCAAACAGGCATGCCGCATTTGCATATGCACCGCGCCAATAGTTGCAGGTACTGTAGGTCGGATCTGTTTTCTGTACAAAATATTCTGTTTCGCTCTGATCCGGGAAGGTGAATTTCATTCGGTATTTTCCGCTGTCCTCTCCCAGATCAAGGCTTGTTAATGTGCCGGCTGTGAGCGTTGTTCCGGACAATAAATAGGTAGATACTCCATTTTCCACCCGGTAAATATCAATCGCAGACGGTGCGGTCGCTGGATTTTTCCAATGGATCACACTGCCGCGCATAATCACATTTTTCGGCTGATATTTTTCTCTGCCCTCTGCCGGCTTGACCTGGATTTCTCCGAATTTAAATTCCACACTGCTCTTTTCTGAATCCAGTCCGTTTGCCCCGATTGCACACACACTGGCGGTATAGACCTGATCTTTTATCAGATCGGAAAAAACATATGCTCCGACTCCCGGCGCAAGAACTGCAATTTCTTCGCCGTCTAAAAACAGGCGCGAATAATGCTTTTGATTCGTCCAGGAAAGAACGGTTTTTGCGCCGTCCTGGCTATAGGCAAAATCCGAAATTTTCTCCGGTGCAGCCGACGCCTCAAAATCTCCGTTGACAATCATATTTTCGCCTGCTGCACTTCCGCCCTCATAAAGACGGATTTCCACATCATCCAGATAGATTTCCGCCTGATCGCCGACCGGCTGAATGCTGATTGCCGCGTTTTTCTTTGTAACATCAAACAGAGCCTCTGCCGTCTGCCATTTGTCTCCGTTTGTGATCTCGTCAACCGTCTGATATGTTCCGATCCGAAGCTTCAGAGAATCCACATTTTTTGCCCGGTAACGGAATTTCATCTGATAAGTACTTCCAACGGTGAAATCTGCATTCCTCTCTCCGGCGATCAATAGGGTTTCATTGGTGTAATTTCTTGCAAAAAGCGCATATCCGTCCGGATCGCCCGGCACAATTTTTGCGTTAAAATCTCCGTTTCCTGCCACTTTCCAGCCGGTATCACTAAAGCTGAATTTTTTTCGGTCAGACTGAACCGTCTTTTCCCAGCCGTCCTTCCGGAAGGTGTAGGAAAGAGGTTCTTCCCCGGATGCCGGAGTTATGGAAAGCTTATTTTCTGCGCCGTCCTCCGTGCTAATTCCCTCTAAGGACAGCGCCTCTCCGGCAAGATTATCGTAAATTTCCATGCCGGACGCGTCCCCGGCATTCGTCCAGTAAAGAGACGCGTTATCCTTATTGACCCGGATTTCAATATTTTCTGCCCCTGCACCCTTGGCATAAGCAGGAAGGGCGCACACACCGCAGGAGATTGCTAATGCTAATAAGCTGCTGATACATTTTTTCATTTTAGTCCTCCTTTACCGATATATAACAATGTAACTAATTAAGTACCATGCCATTCTCGCAACCACAAAATCACCCTTTTGCCGATCATTCAAACTGCCAGCTGTGACGGTTTGCGCCTTGGTGTCATAAATTAATACCTCACGCTTCTGATTG
>RQCD01000196.1 GCA_008668455.1 Clostridia bacterium | reverse complement strand
TATTATAATAACATAGATGAGTGATTATAATGCCAAATAGAATAACCATTAATAAAAAGGGTGATGATAGATATCGAATCATATCCATCCGAATTAAGGAACACACCCTACAAAAAATCGAGAATCTTTCCACTGCAAGCAACCGTTCCAGAAATGAATTAATTAATATTCTGCTGGAGCATTCCGTGGATGACGTTGAAATTCAAGAGTAAAATCAGAGGGATTGTTCCCCATTCAACATATCAAAAAAACGCAGGGACTTTTTTTTGAGTCCCCGCGTTTTTCATTCAACCAATATCGTCCTTTTAGCCGTTATACTTTACAGCCAGCTGATCAATTTCTCCGCTTTCTTTCATTTCAGCAAGAGTCTTATTGATTGCCTCCAGTAATTCTGTGTTGCCTTTTTTAACTGCGATTGCATATTCTTCCGATGCGAATGCATCCTTATCCTCTACAGTCTTTAAGCCGTTTTCCTTTGCCAATGCAATACCGGTTGCAGAGTCGATCACTGCCGCGTCCAGCTTGCCGTTTTTAACCTCCTGCACAGCGTCGATACCGCGGCTGACTCTTAAGATTTTATCCTCCGGGATTTGCAGATCGTCTGTTACAACGCCGTCACCGGTGTAACCAAGAACAACACCGACTGTTTTTCCGTTTTTCAGATCCTCAGCCTTTGTAATATCGGAACCCTCCGGAACAACCATAACCTGCTCTGCAACAAAGTAAGTGTCACTGAAATCTACACTTTCTTTTCTCTCATCCGTTGCGGTCATACCTGCAATTGCCATGTCGATCTTACCGGACTGAACAGATGCAATCAGTCCTTCAAACTGCATATCCTCAATGGTCAGCTCTTTTCCCATGTTTTCTGCGATCTTCTTTGCAATTGCAACATCGATACCGTCAAACTTATCCACCAAGCCCTCGCCGGAATCTGCAACAAATTCAAACGGCGGGAACTCTGCATTTGTTCCCATCACAATCTTATCAACTGCTTCCGGTGCGCCGGATGCAGCTGTGCCTGCATCATTCCCGGTGTTCTTATCTCCGCAGCCGGAAAGCATCCCAACCGCTAAAATTGCAGCTACTGCAAGACTAAGCGCTTTTTTCATACTCATTTTCATAATTTTATCCTCCTAAAATATGTTAAAATATCAACACCCCAAAATGGGGGTATTTACAAAATATTAAAGAACCTTGCTTAAAAATTCCTTGGTGCTGTCGTGCTGAGGATTGCCGAAAAGCTCCTCCGGTGTCCCCTGCTCCATAATAACACCCTGATCCATAAAAAGAACTCTGGATGCCACCTCACGCGCACAGCCCATTTCGTGCGTTACAACAACCATGGTCATGCCGTCGTCTGCAAGCTTTTTCATAACCCCCAAAACCTCTCCGACCATTTCCGGGTCAAGCGCTGAGGTAGGCTCGTCAAAAAGCATAATTTCCGGATCCATTGCCAGCGCTCTTGCGATTGCAATTCTCTGCTGCTGACCGCCGGACAGCTGCGCCGGATATGCGTCCTTTTTATCGCACAGGCCGACTGTTTTCAAAAGCTCCTCTGCCTTTTTTTCTGCGTCTGCGCGCGGCATTTTTTTCACCTTCATCGGCGCTAACACGATATTATCCATAATTGTCAGATGCGGAAACAGATTAAACTGCTGAAACACCATCCCCATTTTCTCCCGGATGTGGTTAACATCAACCTTCGGATCGTTGATTTTTTCATCATCAATAAAAATCTCACCCTCAGTTGGTGTTTCCAAAAGATTCAGACAGCGCAGAAATGTACTTTTTCCGCTGCCGGACGGACCGATCACAACGACCTTTTCGCCCTTTTTGAAATGCTCGTCAATCCCCTTTAAAACCTGGAGACTGCCAAAGCTTTTGTGTAAATTTTTTACTTTTATCATGAGACCTTCTCCTTTTTAACGAACATCCGATGCACGAAGCCTGTTTTCCAGCCGGTGCAGAAGAATCGTCAGAATTTTAATAATGACATAGTAAATCACCGCAACCGACAAAAGCGGCATCACATAACTGTAGGTTTTTGCCTGCACCGAAAGCGCCGCGGCTGTTAAATCAATTTTTGCAATATAACCGATCACCGCCGTCTCCTTTACCAGTACAATAAATTCATTTCCAAGTGCAGGCAGAATATTTTTAATTGCCTGCGGCATCACAATATGCACCATTGTCTGCGTACCGTTTAATCCCAGTGACCGCCCGGCCTCTGTCTGCCCCGGATTGACCGAAAGGATTCCGCCGCGGATGATCTCTGCCACATAGGCGCTGGAATTAATACCAAACGCGATAATCGCCACAACCCGCCGGTCGATTGCCACCGATGCAAAGAAAATAAAATAAATAATCAAAAGCTGCACCATAGTCGGCGTACCGCGGATGACATCAATATAAAGATTGCAGAACCACTTGATCGGCTTAAATTTGCAAAGCTTGCCAAGCGCAAGTAAAATTCCGATTGCAAGACCAAGCAAAACCGAGAACAGAGAAAGCGTCAGCGTCACTTTTACACCGTCCGCAAACATTTTCCACCGGTCGCCGGTAATAAAGGTTCTGTTGAACTCAAAAACAAGTGTGTTGATCCAATTCATTCCAGCAAACTCCCCTTTTAAAAACTCTATGTTACATCATACCAAAATTTTATTCAGAATGCAAGCTTTTTTGCAAAAAAAATCTTATTTTTGTATAAATATACAACCCACATGCATGAAAATGCTATTTTCCGACGCAAAATTGATGAAAAATTGCAGAAACCAAATCCTCTGAAACCGATGCACCGCTAATTTCACCCAATGCGCTGATTGCGTCATTTAAGTCAATTGTGGTCAAATCAGACGGAACACCGCCGGAAAGGGCAGAAATCATGCGATCCAGACTTTCACAGCAGCGGAACAGCGCCTGCTGATGACGCAGATTTGTGATAATCGGGGCATCGGACTGACCGATCTCTCCCAGCTGAAAGCGTTTTTTAATTTCTGCCGCAAGTGCGTCTGCACCGCCGCCGGTCTTTGCCGATATATGCAACACAGGCTCTCCCTGAATGCTTGTAATTGCGGAACAGAATGCATCCGTTTTATTTAAAAGTAAAATCCGGTTTTGTCCGGAGGTTTCTGACAGCAGCTTTTCATCCTCCGGTGTGATTCCGCGCTCTGCATCTAACATCAGCAATACCAGATCTGCTTCCAAAATCGACCGGCGCGAACGCTCCACACCGATTTTCTCCACCGTATCCTCTGTTTCCCGGATTCCTGCCGTATCGAAAAGCCGCAAAAGTACACCGTCTAAATTCACGCGCTCCTCAATCACGTCTCTGGTTGTTCCCGCAATACTGGTAACAATTGCGCGATCCTCCCTGGCTAAACAATTCAAAAGCGAGGACTTTCCGACATTCGGCTGTCCGACAATGGCTGTCCGGATTCCCTCCCTGAGAACCTTTCCGCATTCTGCGGTTGCAAGCAGCTTTTGCACGCTTTTTCGGCATTCCGATGCCTCTGCGGTCATTTCCTCCGCCGTCATATCCTCTAAATCCTCATCCGGATAATCAATCACCACCTGCATAGATGCCGCTAAATGCAACAGTCTCTGCCGGATGTCCTCAATGCTCCGGAAAAGTGTTCCTTCTGCCTGCGAAAGCGCATTTTTCCCGGCAAGCTCTGTTTCGGACTGAATCAAATCAATCACAGCCTCTGCCTGCGAAAGATCGATTCTTCCGTTCAAAAAGGCACGCTTGGTAAACTCGCCTGGCTCTGCTAACCGCGCCCCGGCAGACAGCAACGCTGAAAGTACCGCTTGGGAAACCCGGATTCCGCCGTGCGTGCTGATCTCTACAACATCCTCACGGGTAAAGGTTTTTGGCGCAAGCATAACAGAGACCAGCACCTCGTCCACCCTTTCACCCTTTTCATTCATGATAAAGCCATAATGAACCGTATGAGTCGGCACATCAGAAAGCTTTTTTACACCGCAAAAAACGCGGTCGGAAATTGCCACAGCATCCGCTCCGCTCACCCGGATCACCGCAATTCCGCCCACACCCGGCGGTGTGGCAATCGCCGCAATGGTCTCATTTGTATTCAATCTACCTCATCCTCTCACAAAAGAAAGGGGATGCACCTCTGACATCCCCGGAAATCTTACTTTGTTTTTAAAAGCTTTTTCAGCTCCTCCATAAAGGTTTCAATATCGGAGAAGCGTTTATGCACTGATGCGAAACGCACATAAGCAACCTCGTCAACTTCCTTTAACCGCTCCATCACCTTTTCTCCGATTTCGGTACTGGTGACTTCCTTTTCCATCGTCTGATATAATTCACTCTCAATATCGTCCACAATTTTTTCCATAGTCGGAAGCGACACCGGGCGCTTTTCACACGCACGGATTAAGCCGCGCAGAATTTTCTGACGGTCGAATGCCTGCCGGGAATGATCCTGTTTAATTACAGCAAGCGAAATCGTTTCCAATGTTTCATAAGTGGTAAACCGTTTCTGACATTTTAAGCATTCTCTCCGACGGCGAATAGCAGAAGCATCATCAGTCGGACGGGAATCAATTACTTTGTTTTCTCCGTAACCGCAATATGGGCATTTCATTTTTCCACATCCCCTGTTTTATAGGTATATACTAATTATAGCGGATTCTGTGCTGCTTTGCAAGAGGCTGAATGTTACATTTTCGTGACATTTTATGCTGTAACAATCCTGTTTGCGTCCTGAAGCCTTAATTTTTCTGTCGCATCCTCACGCATTTTATATTTTAAAATCTTTCCAGCCGCATTCATAGGAAATTCCGATACGAAATCGATATAGCGCGGAACCTTATGCTTTGCCATATGATCCATTACATACTGCTTCATTTCCTCCTCACTGCTTTCCTCTCCGTCTTTCAGGATAATGCACGCCATAATCTCCTCGCCGTAAGCCTTATCCGGCACACCGATCACCTGCACGTCCTTTACCTTCGGATGCGTATAGATAAAGTCCTCGATTTCCTTCGGATAAATATTTTCACCGCCGCGGATGATCATATCCTTAATTCTGCCGGTTATTTTGAAGTTGCCGTCCGGCAGCCTGCGTGCAAGATCGCCTGTGTGCAGCCAGCCCTCAGAATCAATTGCAGCCGCCGTTGCTTCGGGCATTTTGTAATAGCCTTTCATGATATTGTAGCCGCGCGCCACAAATTCACCATCCCCCTTATCCGGCAGATCCTAATAGGTTTCCGGATCGACAATTTTACACTCAACTCCAAAAATCGGACCGCCAACCGTGTTGACACGCGTTTCCAGCGAATCGGTGGTTTTGCTCATAGTTGTTGCCGGGGAAGCCTCTGTCTGACCATAAGTGATACAGATTTCCGACATGTGCATTTTCTCCACAACATCCTGCATCGCTTTGATCGGGCAGGGCGAGCCTGCCATAATGCCGGTTCTCATATGCGAAAAATCGGTCTTTTCAAAATCCGGATGGCTCATCATTGCAATAAACATAGTCGGTACGCCATGGAAGCAGGTGATTTTCTCCCGGTTAATACAGGCAAGTCCCTTTCGGGGAGAAAATGCCGTGATTGGCGACATAGTAACTCCGTGCGTCACAGACGCAGTCATGGCAAGCACCATGCCAAAGCAATGGAACATCGGAACCTGAATCATCATCTTGTCTGCTGTGGACAGATCCATACAGTCGCCGATTGCCTTGCCGTTGTTCACCACATTATAGTGAGTCAGCATAACACCCTTTGGAAATCCGGTTGTACCGGAAGTATACTGCATATTGCAGACATCATTTTTGTCAATCTGCGCTCTGCGCCGTTCCAGCTCGGAAACAGGCGTTTTTTCTGCAAGGGCATTTGCTTCTTCCCAGGTATAGCAGCCAGGCTGTTTGGAATCTACGGTAATGACATTTTTCAAAACCGGCAGCTTTTCCGAAACCAGTTCTCCCGGATCACATTCTGAAAGCTCCGGACAAAGCTTTTGTATGATTTCTATATAATTGGAATCCTTGTATCCGTCAATCATCACCAGGGTATATGTATCCGACTGGCGGAGCAGGTATTCCGCCTCGTGTATTTTATATGCAGTATTGACAGTTACCAGCACCGCACCGATTTTCGTAGTTGCCCAGAATGTGATGTACCATGCCGGGATATTTGTCGCCCAGATGGCAACATGATCGCCGCGCTTGACTCCCATTGCCATCAGCGCACGCGCAAAGCGGTCAACGTCTGCCCGAAACTCCGGATAGGTGCGTGTATAGTCAAGCTCAGTATAGCGGAACGCATACTGGTTCGGAAATTCTTCGCAGATCCGATCCAAAACATCCGGAAAGGTATAATCAATCAGACGCTCCTTTGGCCAGACATATTTTCCGGTTTTCCGGTTATTATCCTGAAGCGTGTGCTTGTGATGAATCCGGTATTTTTTCATATAGTTCGCAAACTGCGGGAACACGATACCGGCATCACTTAAATCTCCTGCCCACCGTTTCACCCACTCTAAGGAAACATATCCCGAATAGCCGTAGGTTTTCAGCTCGTTGAGCATATCTGAAACCGGCAGATCGCCCTCACCCAACATCCGGTAGGAAGGCTTTCCATCCACCATCACACTGTCCTTGACATGAATGTATTTAATATATGTACCTAAATTCTGAATGGTGTCCTTTGCCGATTCACCAAAATAGCGGAATGGGTGGTGCATATCCCACAGCGCTGCCACATGCTCGTCTCCGATGCTGTCTAACAGTCGGCGAAGCCTTTTAGTATCTGCATAAACACCGTTTGTTTCCACCAACAGCGTCACACCGCATTCCTTTGCAGCAGGAATATATTGTTTTAGCTGCTCTGCCACATAAGCGTCGTCCACTTCCTCCTCCGGTGCAGGTGTTAAATCTCCCAGCACGCGAATATAAGGTGTTCCGAGCTTTTTTGCAAGCGTGCAGTACTCCCTGATTTCATAAAAGCACTCCTCGGACTGCGCCTTGTCCTTCACAGCAATTCCGGACGACAGGCACGGAATTTCCAATCCTAACCGTTTTAGGGTGGCAATCGTTTTCGGAAGCTCCGGATCGGTAAACGGACGTGCCTTAACAGAAAAAATGTCCTCCCCCAGACCGCGGATTTCAATTCCGTCAAAACCTAAATCCTTTGCCATGGAATAAATATCTGCCCAGGAATATTTTGGACATGCTAAAGTCGAAAAGCTAATTTTCATATCGGTGATCTCCTGTCTGTGAATTGTTATGCTCTTATTTTACCAAAAAAATGGGGGTTGTCAAGGTGTTCCCTTGTTCTACTTGTTTTTTGTTCAAAAATATATCTTGTTTTAGCATAAAACGTGTTATTCCTCTAATTCAATTTCTGCTCCCAGCCGTAAAAGCTTTTCTACAATACGGTCATAACCGCGCCGGATATGCTCTACACCGTCAATCTCAGTTACGCCGCCGGCAGAAAGTCCGGCAAGAATCAAAGCCGCGCCGCCGCGCAAATCTGCCGCATGCACCTTTGCGCCGGTCAGCTGCGGAACACCCTGAATCACTGAGGTTCGTCCGTCAATCCGGATATTTGCCCCCATCCGGTTCAGTTCTCCGACATGCAGAAAACGGTTTTCAAAAACTGTCTCAACAATGACACCCGTTCCCTGCGCCACGCTCAAAAGTCCGCCAAAGGGCGCCTGCATATCAGTCGGGAATCCAGGAAACGGCATAGTTTTTATATCGGTGGCGCGGAGCTTTCTCCGGGCATTCACCAGCACCGCTCCCGGCTCCTCGCTCACCTCCACCCCCATTTCCAAAAGCTTTGCAATCATCGGACGCACATGATCAATATGCACATTTTTCACCCGTCCGCGCCCCTTTGTAATCGCAAACGCTGCCATATACGTTCCTGCCTCAATCCGGTCGGTGATGATCCGATGCTCACAGCCGGACAAGGACTCCACTCCCAAAATCCGTACCGTGTCGCTTCCTGCACCCTCAATCTGCGCACCCTGCCGGTTTAAAAACTGCGCTAAATCCTCTATTTCCGGTTCAACCGCTGCATTTTCAATCAGCGTTTCTCCCTCTGCACAGCAAGCCGCCATAATTAAATTTTCCGTTGCACCCACGCTTGGAAAATCCAAATAAATTTTTGCGCCGGAAAGCTTTTGTGCTTCTAATTCGATATATCCGTGTTCCTGCGAGATGGACGCGCCCAGGCGCGCAAAGCCTTTTAGGTGCAGATCAACCGGACGGCTGCCAATCGGGCAGCCGCCGGGCAGACAGATCCGTGCTTTTCCCAGCACCGACAGGAGCGGTCCTGCCAAAAGGAAAGATCCGCGCATCTTGATCACCTGCTCATAAGGTGCAGAATACTGAAACACGCTGGACGTATCAATTTCAATCCCGTCCGGGAACTCTAAAATCCGCGCCCCGAGACTCTCTAAAAGAGAATACATAATGGCAATATCGCTTAAATGCGGCAATCCCAAAATACGGCTTTTTCCTCTTGTTAAAATGGACGCGGCAAGGATCGGAAGCGCCGCATTTTTAGAACCTCCGATTTCCACCTCTCCCCGAAGCGCTCCATTATTTTTTACAATAATTTTTGACATGATCCTTGCAGCTCCTTTTTTTTATTTTCAATCTTATTATCTCCAAAGAATCATTTTTTATTGTTGAAACGTTAAGCAATTTCGGAAAAAAACACCAAAAACCAAATTTTTTCTTGAATGAATTTTTGTTTTTTTGAAAATTCCCCAAAATCCTTGACTACAGATAGAATTTCTGATAAAATAGTTCTATTGAAGAATTTTGAAAGGCGTGTTACAAGATGAAAAATTTAGAAAAGACAATGGATAAAATCGTAGCGCTTTGCAAGGGCAGAGGCTATATCTTCCCCGGAAGCGAAATCTACGGCGGTCTGGCAAACACCTGGGACTACGGTCCGCTTGGCGTAGAGTTTAAAAATAACGTAAAAAAAGCATGGTGGAAAAAATTCATCCAGGAGTCTCCCTATAACGTGGGCGTGGACTGTGCCATTCTGATGAACCCGCAAACCTGGGTTGCTTCAGGACATGTGGGCGGTTTTTCCGATCCGCTGATGGACTGTAAGGAGTGTAAAGCACGGCACAGAGCCGATAAGCTGATTGAGGATTACGCTTTTCAAAACGGCGAAAGCATCGTGGTAGACGGCTGGAGCAACGAAAAGATGATGGACTATATCAACGAGCATAACATTGTCTGCCCGGAATGCGGCAAGCATAACTTTACCGGAATCCGTCAGTTTAACCTGATGTTTAAGACCTTTCAGGGCGTTACCGAGGATTCCTCCTCTGTGGTATATCTGCGTCCGGAAACGGCACAGGGTATCTTTGTAAACTTTAAAAGTGTTCAGCGCACCTCCCGTAAAAAAGTACCGTTTGGAATCGGTCAGATCGGTAAATCCTTTCGGAACGAGATCACACCGGGTAACTTCACGTTCCGTACCCGTGAGTTTGAGCAGATGGAGCTGGAGTTTTTCTGCGCACCCGGAAAGGATATGGATTGGTTCTATTATTGGAAGGACTATTGTATGAAGTGGCTTTTGAATCTTGGGATTAAAGAGGAAAACGTTCGTTTCCGTGACCATTCTCCGGAGGAGCTTTCCCATTATTCCAATGCAACCACCGATATTGAGTTCGTGTTCCCATTTGGCTGGGGCGAGCTTTGGGGAATTGCAGACCGTACAGATTTCGACTTAAAGCAGCATCAGACTCATTCCGGTGAAAGCATGGAATATATCGATCCGATGACAAATGAACGTTATGTACCTTATTGTATTGAGCCGTCCTTAGGCGCGGACCGTGTGGCGCTTGCCTTTTTAGTAGAAGCATATGACGAAGAAGAATTAGAGGGCGGAGACAGCCGCGTGGTTCTGCATCTGCATCCGGCATTGGCGCCGGTCAAGGCTGCCGTTCTGCCGCTTTCTAAAAAGCTCTCCGAGGGCGCAGGAAAGGTTTATGAGACATTAAGCAAAAAATACAACTGCGAATATGACGAGGCAGGTTCGATCGGTAAGCGTTACCGCAGACAGGACGAAATCGGAACACCCTTCTGTATCACCTACGATTTTGATTCCGAAACCGACGGTTCGGTTACCGTCCGCGACCGTGACACCATGCAGCAGGAACGTGTGAAAATTGAGGATTTAGATCAGTTTATTGAATCCAAGCTTGCATTTTAATTAAAAAAATCGTGCAGAACGCATCCGCGTTCCGCACGATTTTGGACGCTTTGTCAAGTAATTCTGCGTTACTCTTTCATTACAAATTATTAGAAAAATTGAATGATATATGAT
>RQCD01000138.1 GCA_008668455.1 Clostridia bacterium | reverse complement strand
GATCACAACAAAATACAACACTTTTTACTTTCCATTCATCCAAAAACGGAAGATAAGAGCTCATATTTGAATCGGTCAATGGCACAGCAACGGATTATACATTAATTTTTTTAAAATCACTTCAATCTGGATATATTCGTACCGGAACATATACGTTGACAGGGTGTCCAAAAGGCGGAAGTGCGACAACATATTGCCAAGTCTTAGGTTCAAGTGATTACAGAGATTTCGGCAATGGAATTACAAGAAAATACAAAGAGGATGTTAAACAAAATCTCTTTATTAAGATTTATTCGGGGTATACCGCCAACAACCTTGTATTCAATCCTATGCTCGAACTCGGCAATGCCGCTACAGAATATGAGCCGTATGGATATAAAATCCCTGTTGCGAATGATACGAGGGAGAATTTGTTGAATGTAGAGGACTGTACAGTAACGCAGACTAATAGTTATTATGCAGGCATATCAACCCCATTGACCGATTCAAATATGAGCACTTATCTTCCGTATTTGGATGAAATGAAAGGAAAAAGTGTTGTATTTAGTTGTGATCTGGATAATGAAAATTTTCGACAAGAGTTTCTAATATATTATAATGTAGAGGTTAATGGCGCATTGAAATACATAGAATTTACACAAGGCAAGAATTTTACAGCCATACTTCCAGATGCAACACCGATTCGGATAGAGTGTCGAGCAAGATCAAACTCTGCCGACCTGAACGGTACAATGGTCAAGTTTTCAAATATTTCTCTGAAGCTTGCAGACGTTGACCCAGATATCACTAATATCTACTCGCCCAAACAGATCATGCAGGGTGAGAGCATGACATTTCATGAGCCTTTCAAGCTAAGCAAGGCAAACCAATTATCAGTTGAAACAGCGGTTAAACCGTCCGCTGTCAAATACACATATTATACTTATTGAGGAGGGAAACCATATGTTAGGAAAATTAATCAACGGAGAACTTGTCACGCCGAGTGATAAGGAGAAAGAGAAAATCGTCATTACCAGTCCTACGGATGAAATGCTGAAATATATCCGCGGCTATAAGGATGTGACGGATACAGAACCGCCAGAATATGATCCGGAAACGCAGTATTTAGAGACAATCTACACCGAGACGGACACTGGTATTACTGTTTCGTATGAGGTCAAGGAAATGGAGGTACAGACAGATGAGAACGGAATTATTTAAAACAGTATTGAGTGTAGCCATAGCCGGGCTATGCACGTACCTTGCGAATTTAACCGTTCCAATCCTGGTACTGATCTGCTTTATGGTGCTTGATTGGGTCACCGGCTTAACTGCCGCATGGGTGCACGGTGAATTAAACAGCCGGGTCGGTATTATCGGAATCGTGAAAAAGGTATGCTATCTCGTCACGATTTGTGTTGCCATGGGTGCGGACTATCTGATGTGTTCCGCTCTGACACAAATTGGGGTGGAACATCAGCTTTCCTACATGATCGGTATGGTGGTCACAATCTGGTTGAATATTAACGAGCTGATCAGCATATTAGAGAATGTAGCAAAGATCACAGGCACAAAAGCTCCGGCAATGCTGGTAAAGCTTTTGGAACGTTTGAAAGACGGTGTGGAAAGCAGGAGTGATGATAATGGCAAACACTGATCAGATACGTGATGTATCCGCTTTATCTCCGCTGGCGCAGACAGCGTTCCGGTTATTCCGTGAACGCTGCCGGGCTTCCGGGCTGGATTTTATCGTGACAGAAACATACCGCTCCCAGGAACGTCAGAATTACCTCTATGAGCAGGGCAGAACACGACCAGGGAATATAGTCACGTGGACAAAACACAGCCGCCACACAAGCCGCAGAGCCTGGGACATTGTGAAACGAAAACCAAACGGCGATATTGATTATTCTGATCAGGCATTCTACCGGAAATGCGGAAAGATTGCCGCAGAACTCAATATCATATGGGGCGGTACATGGAAACAAGCAGACACACCGCATTTTGAAATCAAGGAAAACTGGAAACCGCCAAAGGGGGATCAGGCAATGACCGAATCAGAAAGAAAAGAATTTGAACAGCTAAAGACAACTGTCAGCCGATTAGCTGCACAGCAGGAAAGGGTGTACCATTACACCACCGAATTACCCGCATACCCGGACGGCACAGGCAGAGCAACCATCCAGAAGCTTTTAGATCGAGGAATCTATAAAGGAGCCGCTCCGGATGATCTGGACCTGCCGGAAACACTGTTCCGGATGCTGGTGCTGAATGATCGGGCTGGGGTGTATAAATAAGAAAATCGGAGCGGAGAAATCCGCTCCATTCATTATCACATGCACTTTTATTTTGACAACACTTTTGACAACACTTTGCGTCTAAAATCAGCTGAAAACAGCGTATTTCAGCAAAGTTGAAAAATACGAAAAAACCGCATAAACACTATACTTTCAAGCATTTATGCGGTTTCTGAAATTGGTACACCTTCAGGGGCTCGAACCCTGGACACCCTGATTAAGAGTCAGGTGCTCTACCAACTGAGCTAAAGGTGCGTTTTTTTTGTGTATCTCACAACCACGAATAATATCTTACCACATCTGAAGCAAAAAGTCAACACTTTTTTTAAAATTTTTCAAAAAAATTTTAAAAAAAGTGTTTGATGAAGTGTTTGATTTAATTTAGATTTAATTTTAATGAACGGTCAAGACCACTTTTCCGACATTTTCTCCTCTTTGCAGAATTTTATGTGCATCCTCGGCTTGGTCAATCGGCAGAATCTTATAAATCGTAGGTTTCACAAGTCCTTTTTCAATTTTCGGATACACATTTTTTACAAGTTCGGAAAGAATCTGCGCTTTTACCTCCGGGGTTCTGGAACGCAGGGTTGACCCGACAATGCGTACATTTCGGACATAAATATTCTTTAAATCAATTTCAGTTTTCTGTCCTGCCAATGCTGCAATCATAATCCATCTTGCACCGTGCGCAAGATACGGCAAGCATTCGCCCATCTGCGCACCGCCCAGGCAATCAATCGCAGCATCAACACCATGACCTGCTGCCAGTTCCCGTTTTAAAACCTCCTGCGTTTTTTCCTTGGACGTATCAATCACCACATCCGCAGGCAGGTGTCTGCTCGCTTTTGCTTTTTCCGCGGACAAAACCGAGGTGATCACCCGGATTCCAAATGCTTTTGCCATCGGAATCACCACACTTGCCAGTCCGCTTGCGCCGGCATGCATCAAAAGTGTGTTCCCCTCTTTCATTTTTCCCTCAATAAAGAGATTCAAATAGGCGGTTGCAAACGCCTCCGGAATTGCCGCTGCTTCCTCCATGGTACAATTTTTCGGTATGGGCATCAGCATATCGTACTTGACAGCGGCATATTCTGCATATCCGCCGCCTCCCAAAAGTGCGCAAACCTTATCACCTATTTTCCAATCAGACTTCTCCTTTGCTTCTTCTCCGATTTTCACGATCTCTCCGGAAATTTCAAGTCCCATCCATTCCGGGCAGCCCGGCGGGGGCGGATAATCACCCTCTCTCTGCATTAAATCAGCACGGTTTAATGCCGCGGCATGGATTTTAACCAACACCTCCTCCGGCTTGATCACCGGATCAGGTACATCACTCCAGCAAAGCGACTGATCTTTCATTACAAGTATTGCTTTCATAAATTACCTCTCTTTCATTTCTACTCCGCATGCCCGGAGCAATGCCTTATATAATGTTAATTCATAATCATACCCATACGGATTTTCCATATCGCCGCAAACCATTTTTGCAAAGCTTTCCAGCATGCGGTCATAGCGGTTTATTGCCGCAGAGTTGAAAGTCGGAATCTGGCAATGCAAATCCAGT
>RQCD01000095.1 GCA_008668455.1 Clostridia bacterium | reverse complement strand
TGTGATATGCAGGGCGCGGATTTGGTCGAATGAGTAGGAGGAAAGGGGGCGGTAGAGCGCGTCATTGGTATGGGCGGCAACGAGGATTTCCGAATCATTCGACAACACCAAAAGCGTATGATAAAAGCTGCCGTCCTCTCTGCCAAGCTGCACCACATCTCCCGGAAGCAGCCGGGAAAGCGGCGCGCGCATGCTATGCGGTCCGACCGATTGGTTTTCCGAAAAGAAATCATAAAAAAACTCCACACCGCTCCAGGAGGGCGACCGGTTTTCCAGATCAATATAGTACCACCCGTATTCCGGAGTATAATTCATCACACCGCATCCGGCATAAATGCACTGGGACACAAAATTCGTACAGTCGCCGCCGATCCCGTGGAAATCGTAATATTCCGGATTCCTGGAAAATGCCCACTTTTCCGCGTAGGCAACCGCGGCGGCTCTGTTATAGGGTACTCGAATCAGCATAAAATTCACCTCTTGTTATATCCTATGAGAGAACTAAAAAAACGTGAAAAAAAACAGCCGCCCGATTCCGGCGGCTGCTCCTGCGATTTTTGAAACAGAGTATGTCCGTTATTTCTGTTCGTTCTGGTTGTTTTGATTCTTTTGCTGATTCTGCTGCTTGTTCTGCTGCTGATTCTGCTGGTTATTTTTGTTTTGCTGATTATTCTGCTGATTCTGATGACTCATATTTTCTCCTCCTTTCTTCAGTCCTATTATGAACAGAAGAAAGAAAAAATATGCAGTCAATCCAAAAATTTTAGAATTTTCTCAATGCGATATGCTTTGGAAGTCCATCCTCCATCGCAAGCTGCGGCTCGCCCAAAATCAGGGGGCGCGCATAGGTTAAGAATGCGTCCGTTACGTTATTTGCGTCCGGATGAATATAGAAATCCGGCAGGCGGCGTTCTTTATTTGCCACCTCCAAAACGTCATTTTCGATAATCTTCACCTGATATTCACAAGTGCGCTCAAATCCCATAGAGATTCCGGTTTTACCGGCAAGCGCCGCCAAAACGCCGGCTCTGCCGATCCGTTCGCTTTCGAAAAGATCAGTTTCAGACGCAAAATGCGCACCGCACCGCTGGAGGATATTCAGCTCAATTCCGCGCGTTTTATAATGAAAACGGTTTTTCACCAATCCGGCAATCACACGCGACGCACCGGCAAGCTGAGCATGACCGAAAATATCGTGTGCACTTGCCTCCTCGGCACAGAAATACTCGCCCTTTTCGTTCTTCACACCCTCCGATACCGCAATGATCATATTTCGCGCCGGGCAGTGTTCAATATCGGAAAGAATCTTTTCCGCGCTGACCGGACGCTCCGGCAGATAAATTAAATGCGGAGCGAGCGAGGTGGAGCAGCGTGCAAGCGAGGACGCCGCAGTCAGCCACCCGGCATTTCTGCCCATAATCTCCACCACCGTCACCGAACGTTCTGCATAAACCGCGCTGTCCCGCGCAATCTCCCGCACCGTTGCCGCAACATATTTTGCCGCCGAACCAAAGCCGGGCGTATGATCTGTTCCGACCAGATCGTTATCAATCGTTTTTGGTACGCCGACAATTGAAATTCCGATTCCGTGTTTTTTTGCATAGGAGGAAAGCTTGCCGACTGTGTCCATCGAATCGTTGCCGCCAATATAGAGAAAACGCGTGATTCCGTCACGGTCAAGCTTTTTGAAAATATCCCGGTAAACCGCATCCTCCCCCTCCGGCAGCTTATAACGGCATGAGCCTAAATAGGAGGACGGTGTGGTTCGGAGCATGGCGCGGTTTTCCGCATGCTCAAAAACCGGATTCAAATGCACCATCCGATCCTCCATCACTCCCCTGATTCCGTTCTCCGCACCGTAAATCTCCGCGCCTGCTTCCAGCGCACCGCCAATCACACCGCTCAGGCTTGCATTAATTGCCGCCGTTGGTCCTCCGGACTGTGCCACTAATATTTTTTCTGACATGCTTGTTCCTCCCAAATATTTTCCTGTGTTTTCCTTATATTATTGTACCACAAATCAGAAAAAAGTCAATCCTTTTCGCCTTTAAAACTGATCATAATAGCCCTGCTCCACCAATGCCCGGAGCGCACGTGCAACACCCGGCTTATCTTCATGATAGGTAACGCCGTACCATTTTTCTGCACATTCCAGCACGCGAACCGGATAATTGTGGCGGTGGATTAAATGATCCACAACGGTCGGAATATAAAATTCACCCTTTTGCGGATTGTCCAGATTTTCCAAAAATTCTGCCAGATCCTGCTCCAGATAGGAGAAAATCTCCGGCTTTAATCCCCACATATTCATTGATACAATCGTATCAAGCGGTATGCCGCTGTTCCGATCCAGGGCGGTATGCTCGGTAATTGATTTTAAATAACCGTTTTCCGTTTCGCAGACGCCGCGCGATACCGTTCCGTTTTCCGTTAAGGTGTTTCCCAACTGAAAGCCTGCCATGCAAAGCTCATCTGCCTTGGTCAGATGATCATAAATCAACTGAAAAGAAGAACGTCCGTAATAATCGTCGGCATTGATCAGCACAAAGGGTGAGGAAACAGCGTCCTTTGCACAGTATACCGCATGACCCGTCCCCCACGGCTTTGTCCTCCCTTCAGGGACAGAAAATCCGTCCGGGAGATTCGTCATATCCTGGAGCACATATTTTGTGTCGATCATTTTTTCGATTCGCTCTCCTGCCATCCTGCGGAAATCCTCCTCAAAATCGCGCCGGATGATAAAGACTGCCTGATCGAACCCGGCACGAGCCGCGTCATAAACGGAAAAATCCAGAATTATTTCCCCGTTCGGTCCAATCGGATCTAACTGCTTTAAGCCGCCGTAACGGCTTCCCATTCCCGCCGCCATAACCACTAATGCAGCTGATTTCTTTTGTTCACTCATAATTTTTACACTCCTTTTGGTTTACAATCCCTCAGTCAGCGCAACTGACTGAGGGATTGTTCAAATTATATATTTTTTTCAATCAAGTCATTGACTCTTTCTCTCATAGAAAGCACAAAATCTGCTGTCTGCGGATAGTGCTTAAAGGGACTCGGATAACGAATGGCAGCCTCGGCGGTTTTTCGTGCGGTCATCTCCTCCAAAAGCCGCAATGCCGAAAGATCCTGCAATGCATCAAAAAAGACAAACAGCCGGAGCGACGGC
>RQCD01000203.1 GCA_008668455.1 Clostridia bacterium | reverse complement strand
ATAAGGTTGCGCCGCCGTTTAAGGAAGCGGATTTCGACATTATGTATGGCAAGGGAATCTCTCGCGAGGGAAATATCCTGGATGTTGCGGTTGCACTTGATATTATCAAAAAATCCGGCGCATGGTTCTCCTATGAGGGCAACCGTTTGGGTCAGGGACGGGATAATGTCCGGACTTATATGGTGGAGCATCCGGAATTTACAGAAGAAATCGACCGTAAGGTTCGTGAAAAGATTCAAAAACACACCGGACAAATTAGTCAAAATGACGAAATTGAAGAAGAATAATCAGAATTATCATAAAATCTGACTAAAAATTGTGCAGATTTACAAAAATGCATTGACGAAGTTGGCGTTTTTGTAGTATTCTAAAGTATAAGCTGATATAAAAGAAATTTAGACGATACAATCTTTTTTAGAGGGGGATTTGTTGTATGTTTTCAAAAGAAGTGGTTGTGCAAAACCAGGTAGGACTTCATGCAAGACCAGCTACATTCTTTATCCAAAAGGCGAATGAATATAAATCCAGTATCTGGGTTGAAAAGGACGAACGAAAGGTAAACGCAAAGAGCCTGCTCGGTGTATTGTCTTTGGGAATCACAAAGGGTACTTCCATTCATATATTGGCAGATGGGATGGATGAGAACGACGCGGTTGAGGCATTGGTGCGTTTGATTGCGTCCAATTTTACAGAGTAAAAATCGGAAAAGTCAAAATAACTCTACCTTATCCATAAGCGTAGAGTTATTTTCAGTTGAGCTATGTTTCATTTAAAAGAAGAATTAAAAAACCTGCCGGAGCAGCCGGGCGTGTATCTGATGCATGACGATACGGACGCGGTGATCTATGTCGGCAAGGCGAAGATTTTGAAAAACAGAGTACGGCAGTATTTCCAGAATAGCGCCAATCATACACCCAAGGTGTGTGCAATGGTGTCACATATTGCATACTTCGAGTATATTGTGACCGATTCGGAGATGGAGGCGCTTGCTTTAGAATGCAACTTAATCAAAAAATACCGCCCGAAATATAATATTCTCCTGAAGGATGATAAAAACTATCCGTATATAAAGGTCACGATTCAGGAGGCATACCCAAAAATTCTGCGTACACGCGAATTAAAAAACGACGGTGCAAAATATTTTGGTCCTTACCAGGGCGGCAGTACGGTAAAAAGCATGCTGGAAATGATTCAGAAGATTTTCAAACCGCCAACCTGCCGCCGGAAATTCCCGGAGGATATCGGAAAGGGCAGACCGTGCCTAAACTATCATATCAAAACCTGCTTTGCACCCTGCACCGGTGAGGTCAGCCGGGAGGAGTACAGGAAGGTGTTTTTCGATATTTGCACCTTTTTGGAGGGCAGGCATGAGAAACTGGTGTCCGAGCTGGAATGCGAAATGAAAAAGGCGTCTGCCGAAATGGAATTTGAGCGCGCAGCAGCGCTCCGGGATCAGCTTCGCGCAATCCGTGCGCTTTCGGAAAAGCAGAAAATTATTAATGTGAAAAACCAGAGCGATGCGGATGTCATCGCAATAGAGCTTTTGGAAACCAAAGCATTTTGTGAGGTGTTCTTTGTCCGCGCCGGAAAGGTGATCGGCAGAGAGAATTACCGGATGGATCAGACCGGAGAGGGGAGCGCAGCAGAAATCTTAGGCGGCTTTGTGAAGCAGTTTTATGCGCAGACAAACGATATTCCCCCGGAAATTTTAACAGAGTATGAAATCGAGGATTGCGATGTCGTTTCTCTTTGGCTTTCTCAAAAGAGAGGAAAAAAGGTGTTGCTTGTCACGCCGCAGCGCGGAGAAAAGAAAAAGCTGGTTGAAATGGTTTCCAAAAACGCAAAAAAAGCAGCAGAAAACTATCAGATTCAGATTTTGCAGGAGACAGAAAAGAGCAATGTTCTGATCGAACTGGGAAACCGGCTGGGGCTTTCCTCCGCACCCAGGAGAATCGAATCCTACGATATTTCCAATATCAGCGGTGCAGATCATGTTTCCTCTATGGTAGTTTTTGAAAACGGGAAGCCTGCGCCGTCTAAATACCGGAAATTTAAAATCAGGACAATTGAGGGCGCGAATGATTACGGAGCGATGCAAGAAACACTCTACCGCCGTTTCCGGCACGCCTTGGAGGAGGAAGAAAAAATTGCAGCCGGAGAAATAGATGCGGAACAGGCAAAATTTCTTCCCTATCCGAACCTGATTTTAGTGGACGGCGGCCGAGGGCATGTTTCTGCGGCATGCGAGATATTAGAGAGTATGGAATTAGAAATTCCGGTGTTTGGCATGTTCAAGGATGACCGCCACCGGACAAAGGGCTTAGTCGGTTTGTCCGGCGAGGTGGAGCTTTCCGCTCTGGGGAGCGTATTTCATCTGATTACGCGGATTCAGGACGAGGTACACAGAACCGCCATCCGCTATCATCGAGCGCTTCATCAAAAGCATATGATCCACTCGGAATTGGATGAGATTCCGGGAATTGGAGAAAAACGAAAAAAAGAACTGTTAGAGCATTTTAAAACGATACCGAATATTAAAAGAGCAACTGTTGAGGAACTTTTAGAGGCAGACGGAATCAACCGTCCGTCTGCAGAGGCGGTATGGAGATTTTTTCATGAGGGAGAATAAAGCATGTTTTCTTTGCATAAAAGAGGGGGGAGTGTGGTATTATACCATTGATTCCTTCGATCAGACCGGACTGGTGCGCCATAGCTTTACCACAAGGCGCGGCGGTGTCAGCGCCGGCATCTATGAAAGCATGAATCTGCGCTTTCATTCAGAGGATGCGCGCGAAAATGTTTTAGAAAATTTTAAAAGAAGCTGCGAGGCAATCGGTGCGGATGTGCATTCAGTTGTGCTGTCGCATCAGGTACACCGCACGGATGTGGTTGCGGTGACAAAAAAGGATTGCGGAAACGGAATTTTCCGGGAAAATGCATTCCAAAGTGCGGATGGACTGATGACGAATGAGCCGGGTGTGACGCTTTCAACTTATTATGCCGATTGTGTTCCGATCTATTTTTTAGACCCTGTTCACCGTGCGATTGCGTTGGTACATTCCGGCTGGCGCGGAACGGCAGAAAGGATCGGTCAGGTTGCAGTTGAGCGGATGCAGGAGCAGTATGGCACAAAACCGGATGATCTCTTAGCGGCGGTTGGCCCCTGCATTGGTGTATGT
>RQCD01000058.1 GCA_008668455.1 Clostridia bacterium | reverse complement strand
TATATCGTGATGGAGCTTGTGGACGGAATGACGCTTAAGGAATACATAAAGGAAAAGGGCATTCTTCCGTGGAGAGAGGCATGCGATTTTGCGGTGCAGATCGGTCTGGCGCTGGAGTGTGCGCATGAGCATGGCATTGTTCACCGGGACATTAAGCCGCACAATATTTTATTGACCAAGGATGGCATTGTCAAGGTTGCCGACTTTGGAATCGCACGTATCACAACGACCGAAACCTTGGTTGCCGGCGCAAAAAATCAGGTTTTGGGATCTGTACACTATATTTCCCCCGAACAGGCGCGCGGCGGCTATGTGGACAAGAAGTCAGATATATATTCGCTTGGTGTGGTGTTGTATGAAATGCTGACCGGACATGTACCGTTCGATGGTGAAAATCCGGTTTCAGTCGCTTTGATGAAGCTGGAGCAGGAGCCTGCGGACTGCTGTGCAATCAATCCGGAGATTCCTCCGGAGGTGGGCGCAATTGTGATGAAAGCAATTGCAAAGGAGCAGCACAATCGCTATCAGTCGGCAATGGATCTTGTGATGGATTTAAAAAGCATCACCGACGGAGAGTTTGAGGAACGCCGGGAGTACCGGAGGGAAAAGCAGCCGGCAAGACAAACCGGAAAAAAGAAAAAGAAAGAGGCGGATTTTGTCCGTACTCTCTTAATTGCATCCGTTTCCCTGGCATTTGTTTTGGGAGTTGGTGCGTATTTCTTCTTTTCGGGCGGAGGAAAGGAATACCAGGTTCCGGATTTGATGAACCAGACGCTGGAGGAGGCAATTGAAACTGCCAGGGAGGCAGGCTTTAAGGTGGATGAGGACAGCGTTACCTATCAGACCTCAGAGGAATATGAGGACGGGCGCGTTATGGATCAGAATCCGGGCGCAAATAATTATGTCAAGCGGAAAAAGCCGATTAAAATTATCATCAGCTCGGGTGAAAAAGAGGCAGATATTCAGATGCCGAGCCTGATTGGCATGGACTATGATAAGGCAGAGGCGCAGCTGACCGAAATGGGATTAAAATGCCGCAAGCTTTTAGAGGACAGCGACGTGTATGAGGCAGGACAGGTCATTGCACAGTCTCCGAAAAAGGGAACAAAGGTGTCCAAGGATTCCATGGTGATTCTGCATGTCTGTTCCGGAGAAAAGGCAAGCGCAAGCCCGGAAACAGGATTGGCAGAAGTGCCGGAGGTGTTAGGCTATAGCCTGGATCAGGCAAAGAAACTGGTTGCAGCAGCAGGTTTTTCGTGCAAGGTGGTAGAGGAAGAATCGGATAAAACCGCCGGAATCGTTCTTTCGCAGAGCCCGAAGGGCGGCAGTGAAGCGGCAGAGAAAAGCGCTGTTACGCTGACAGTCAGCAAGGCAATCGAAAACACACCCGAACCGCCAGAAACCATCGCGCCGGCAACGCAAAAACCGGCAGAAACCCAAAAGCCTCAGGAGGATTTAAAGCAAAAAACCTTTACGATTCCGCTAAACGAATCTTTGGGTGACTCTGTACAGGTGAAGGTGGTAGCAAACGGGAAAACCATCCACGATCAAAAGCATATGACAGCAGAGGGCAAGGTGGATATTTCAGTAGCGTCTAAGAGCAATAGCTCAGTTACGGTGGAAATTTATTTTAATGGCGTTTTACAGACAACCAAGGTTGTAGACTTTTAAAGGATGGTGAAGTATTTGACCGGGGTCATCACAAAAGGAATCGGCGGATTTTATTATGTCAGGGCAGAGGATGGAAAAACCTACGAATGCCGGGCGAGGGGAAGTTTCCGAACACAGGGAACAAAGCCGATGATCGGCGATTTTGTGACAATTGAATTAAACGGAGAGCAGGTAAGCATCACAGAAATCGGTGAGAGAAAAAATGCGCTGATCCGACCGAGCGTTGCCAATATTGATATGCTTGTGCTTGTCAGCGCGACCAAATCCCCGGAGGCGAATCCGTACTTTTTAGATAAAATGCTCGTGATTGCAGAGCGGCAGGGGATTTCTCCTGTTCTCTGCTTTAATAAGGAGGATCTGGAAAGCGGACATGCGTTAGAAACAATCTATCGGTCTGCCGGTTATCCGATCTTTCGTACCTCGGCAGAAACCGGCGAGGGGGTTGAGGAATTAAGAACCTTGATCCGCGGAAAAACGACTGCCTTTGCAGGACTTTCCGGAGTAGGGAAATCAAGCCTTTTAACGCTTTTGACCAGTACGGAATTAGAAACCGGATCGGTGAGCGAACGGTTACAGCGCGGAAAGCACACCACGCGCCATGTGGAGCTTTTTCCGCTGCCGGAGGGGGGATTTGTGTTGGATACCCCTGGCTTTAGCTCGCTTGTGCCGGAAAATTTTCCGCCGGAGGAGCTTTTTTGGTGCTTCCCGGAAATGCGGAATGTCGGAGAATGCCGTTTTCGCGGTTGTTCTCACATCAGCGAGCCGGACTGTGCCGTGAAAAAAAAGCTTTCAGAGGGCGGCATTTCTCCCTCGCGGTACGAAAGCTATTGCGCACTATACAGCGCATTAAAGGAACATAAGGATTGGGAATAGAAAGGAACAAACAAATGATATTAGCACCGTCGATTTTATCGGCAGATTTCGGAATTTTAAGAGAGCAGGTTTTAGAGGTGGAGCGAACTAAGGCAGACTGGCTGCACATTGATGTGATGGACGGAATGTTTGTTCCGAATATCAGCTTTGGTGCGGTTGTGATGCAGTCGATCCGCCCTTATAGCAAGCTCTTTTTTGATGTGCATCTGATGATTGTAAAGCCGGAGCGGTATTTGGAGGACTTTATCAAGGCAGGCGCGGACAGTATCACAATTCATGCAGAGGCGACAGACAAAATCCAGGAATGCATTGACTACATTCATTCCAAAGGCAAGAAAGCCGGTATTTCAATTAACCCGGAAACCGATGTCAGCGTGTTAGAGCCGTGGCTTTCCAAGGTGGATATGGTTCTGATTATGAGCGTCCATCCGGGACATGGCGGACAAAGCTATATTCCGGAAGTGAATGAAAAAATCCAAAAAATCCGACAGAAGATGGGAAAGGATTTTCTGATTCAGGTGGACGGCGGTATTTCCGCAAAAAATATCCGCGAGGTGTCCGAGCTAGGAGCAAATGTATTTGTTGCCGGATCGGCAGTCTTTAAAGGGTCAATCAGCGAGTCGGTGGAAAAACTATTTCAGGCGGTTGGTGAATAAGCATGCGTGCAGTGATTCTTGCAAACGGAGAGATTCAGAATTATGAAGCTCTGAAACCCTATCTCAAAAAAGATGATTATGTAATCTGTGCAGACGGCGGACTTCGGCATGCAGAAAAGCTTGGACTTTCTCCAAACCTTGTGATGGGGGATATGGATTCAGTCTCAAGTTTTCCGGAGCATGTGCAAAAAGTGATTTTTCCGGTTCGAAAAAATGCGACGGACGGACAGATTGTAATTGAATACGCCTTGGAGCAAGGCTTTTCCGAGCTGCTGCTGTTAGGCTTTTTCGGCGGCAGAGCAGATCATTTTTTAACGAATATGTTTCTCTTAACGAAAACAAAGGAGATTGACGCGCTGATGGCGGAAAACGGATGTGAGATCCGGCTCTGCAAACGGGAAAATATCATTTCCGGAAAACCGGGTGATGTAATTTCGATTATTCCGCTTTCTGAAACGCTTTCCGGGATTACGACGCAGGGGTTGGATTATCCGCTTGCAGACGGAACGCTTTATTTTGGAGACAGCCGAGGAAACAGCAATGTGATGACCGGTACAGAATGCCGGATCAGTACAAAAAACGGAACAGGACTAATTATAAAAGAGGTACAGCCATGATTTATTTAGATAATGCGGCAACAACAAAGCCATCCAAAGCAGCGATTGCGGCAGCGGAGGAGGCTTTTTGTACGTTTGGAAATCCGTCCAGTCTGCACCGGCTCGGATTGGCGGCAGAAAAACTTGTAAAAAAAAGCCGGGAGGAGCTTGCAGCTGTTTTACATACCGCTCCGGCAAATATTCTGTTCACCTCCGGAGGAACGGAATCAAACAACCTTGCAATTTTAGGCTATTGCCGGGCAAATGCAAAGCGCGGAAAGCATGTGATTACCACAAGAATTGAGCACCCGTCCGTCCTTTCAGCTTTTGCGGCGTTAGAAAAAGAGGGTTTTTCGGTTACGCGCCTGGGCGTGGACAGTGAGGGAAAAATTTCGCTTGAGGAATTTTCAGACGCGCTTTCGGAGGATACGATTCTTGTGAGTGTGATGGCGGCGAATAACGAGGTCGGAACGATTCAGCCGGTTTCGGAGCTAAAGCCGATTATGCGGGAGAAAGCAAAAAAGGCGGCGCTGCATGTGGACGCGGTGCAGGCATTTGGAAAGATTCCGCTTTATCCGGAAAAGTGGGGGATTGATCTGATGTCGGTGAGCGCGCATAAAATCCACGGAATGAAAGGCTGCGGCGCGCTTTACTGGAAAAATGTGCGCCTGGAATCCTTGCAGTATGGCGGCGGTCAGCAGGGGGGAATGCGCTCCGGAACAGAAAATGTTCCCGGCATTGCGGCATTCGGTGCAGCGGCGGCAGAAATTCCAAAGAATAATCAGGATATTCTAAAAACAAGAGCGGCATTAAAGCAAAAAATTTCGGAGCGGATTGACCGCGTGGTATTTCACGGCTCGGACACAGAGCAGACAGGCTATCTTTTGAACGCGTCCTTTTTGGGAGTGCGTGCCGAGGTACTGTTGCATATGCTTGAAACAAAGGAAATCTATGTTTCTACAGGATCTGCCTGTTCCTCGCATAAGCCGTCTCCGTCGCATGTACTGACCGCGATGGGGTGCAGTCCGAAAGAAATTGAGGGAGCAATCCGGATGAGCTTTTCCGAACCGCTTTCCGAAAACGAAATTGACGAGGTGACCGGGGCATTGACGGAAGCGGTTGCAGAAATCAGAAAATTTGTGAGGTAGTCCATGAAAGAGGTTATTTTAGTAAAATATGGGGAAATCATTTTAAAGGGCGGCAACCGCCCAAAGTTTGAGCGCGTTTTGGTGAAAAATATTCAGAATGCGGTTAAAAATATTGCAAAAATTTCGATTCAGGTCATTCAGGCAACCATTTATATTGATGTGGAGGAGACGGAAAAGCTGGATTTGGTTTGCGAGCGGCTTTCGCGTGTGTTTGGAATTGTCTCCATCACGCGTGCCTGTGTTCTGGAAAAGGAGATTCAGAAAATTGAGGAGGGCGCATACGAATACTGCAAGGATCAGCTGTTGCCCGGAAAACGGTTCAAGGTAGAGGCGAAGCGTTCGGACAAGCGTTTTCCGATGACCTCGGTGGAAATAGCCATTGAGGTCGGCGGATATTTAGACGACCGGTGCGAGGGACTGATTGTTGATGTACATGAGCCGGAGGTGACGGTTAAGGTAGAAATCCGCGATTTTGCCGCTTATGCCTACTGTGAGGAGAAAAAAATCAAAGGTCAGGGCGGTATGCCGATCGGAACGGGAAATAAGGCAACACTGCTCTTATCCGGCGGCATTGACAGTCCGGTTGCCGGGCATATGATTGCAAAGCGCGGTGTGGAGATCGACGCGGTGAATTTCTTCAGCTTCCCATATACCAGTGACCGCGCCAAGGAAAAGGTGATTGAGCTTGCAGGAATTCTGGCGCAGTATACCTCGGTGGTGAGACTGCATATTGTGCCGTTTACCGAAATTCAGCTTGCTATCCGGGACAATTGCCCGGAGGAGCATATGACGCTTGTGATGCGCAGATTCATGATGAAGATTGCCGAGCGGCTGGCGCGGAAAAACCGTTCCATGGCGCTGATTACCGGCGAAAGCGTGGGTCAGGTAGCAAGTCAGACGATTGCAGCATTAGATGTGACCAATTCTGTGGTGGATATGCCGGTGTTACGTCCGTTAATTGGTATGGATAAGGATGAAATCATTCTCCGTTCCCGTGAGATCGGAACGTTTGCACCCTCCATTCTGCCCTATGAGGACTGCTGCACCGTCTTTACCCCCAAGCATCCGACTACACAGCCAAAACGCGCGGCAATTGAAAAATCGGAATCGGTACTGCCGGTTGAGGAATTGATTGAAAAGTCATTAGAGAATATTGAAACAATTGTGGTATACCCGAAATAAGAAAGAAGGATCAATATGAATGCGGAATTACTTTCAGTTGGAACAGAGCTTTTGTTAGGAGAAATTTTGAATACCGATGCAAAATTTTTAGCGGAGGAATTATCTGCAATCGGAATCAATTTATATTATCAGACAACTGTGGGCGACAATCCGGAGCGGCTGAAAAATGCGCTTACCATTGCGCTTTCCCGCGCGGATCTGGTGATTGCATCCGGCGGCTTAGGTCCGACGCCGGATGATTTGACCAAGGAAGTGATTGCAGAGGCAATGGGAGAACCACTGGTTCTGCACCAGAAAAGCTGGGAGGATATTCAAAGCTATTTTAAAAATACAAAACGCGAAATGCCGGAGAGTAACAAAAAGCAGGCAATGATGCCGGAGCATGCGATTGTTTTGGAAAACCATAACGGAACGGCGCCGGGATGTATCATAGAGAAGAATCAGAAAATAGTTGTCATTCTTCCAGGCCCTCCAAATGAATTGCAGCCGATGTATACAGAAAGCGTAAAGCCGCATCTTTTAAAAAAGACCGGAACGGTTTTATATTCTAAAAACTATCGCCTGTTCGGAATCGGCGAGGCAAAAGTGGCAGAAATCATGCAAAAGGAAATGAAGGAGGGAAAAAACCCCACGCTTGCGCCCTATGCGGAAACTGCAGGCGTGCGCCTGCGCCTGACGGCGGCATGCAAAAATCAGGAGGAGGGAGAAAAGCTTCTTCATCCGCTGGAACAGGTTCTAAAGGAAAGACTGGGTGAATATATCTATTCCGAGGAGGACAAGTCGTTGGCAGAGACGGTTGTGGAGCGTCTTTTGGCATGCAAAAAGACAATTTCTGCGGCAGAAAGCTGCACCGGCGGCATGTTTTCTAAAATGATCGTGGATTGTGCCGGCAGCTCGGCAATTTTCCGCGAGAGTGTCGTCACTTATGCAAATGAGGCAAAGGAAAGGTATTTAGGCGTACAGCATGAAACCTTAGAAAAATTTGGTGCGGTCAGCCGGGAGACGGCGCGCGAGATGGCAGAAGGAATTAAGAAAAAAAGCGGTGCAGATTTCGGAATCGGCATCACCGGACTGGCAGGTCCGGACGGCGGCACAAAGGAAAAGCCGGTCGGACTGGTTTATGTCGGCATTGCCGATCAGAACGGCACGGAAATTCTGGAGCTGCACCTTGCCGGAAACCGGGAAAAGGTACGATATTCAGCTTGCATGCATGCATTTTTTGCAGTTTATCAAAAAATACGAAAAAGTGCATAAATTAATTGTGAAAGTGCATTGCAATCCGTATTGGGTTGTTATATAATAGCGGCAAATAAATGATACGGAGGGATTATCATATGGTCATCTATCAGGAAAATTTTTTAAACTGTACAGACGAAAAACAAGCCTATTCCATTGAGGCAGAAAAGACACATAAGTATTCAACTTATGACGGTGAGGTGAAGAATCAAAAGCTTCAGCTCAGAAGAAACGGATCAAAGCAACTTTTGATTATGCCGGAGGTGGGAGAGGCTTCTTTTTGTACAAAAATTTCTTACAACCCTTCCGAACAGGGTTGGGGAAAACGGGAGATTGCGTGGGGAATCTGTTTCGGCTATGATCGGGATACACGCTGTGGCTATCAGCTGATTCTCGCGTACACGCATGAGGACAAGGTGTTAAAGGCAACTCTTTGCAAACGCGAGGGATTTTTGAGAGAGGATTTGGAAACCAAAATTGTTTCCGGCATGGAAATGCTGCCGGAGCGGGAGTATGAGGTTTCTATGAGCTGGACAAAGAATGAATTGGAGCTTGTGATCCTTGGAAGTACCTTACGTTTTCCGATTGAACCGACCTATGGTGTGATTGCTCTTACACGTGAGGGCGGCATTCGGGAGGTTTGCTTTTCTGATCTGATTGTTTCATCGGAGCAGCCGGAGAAGAAAACGCTATGGGAACAGAGCTTTTCCGTTCCGACAACAGACGGCGGCAGCTATCCCTACGATTTAAAACTTACAGTTTTTCAATATACCGATGAAAAACCGGTATATGAGATTTCTTATGAACTGACCGGCGGCGTTTATGAAAATGATTTTGAATGTAAATCTTTTGACAGCTGGACACATGATGATGATTGCTTCTGGGGATTGTTTTTCTCTCTTGGAACAGCAAAATTCTATATCCACAAGGGTCAGCTTATTTTTGTTGACCGCGATTTCCCGGCGCTGACGAATGTCTTGGACGGAAAGGAGATTCCATACTGCGGAAACTTTTTTGTAAGCTGTCAGCCGGAATTTGAGTATGTGTTTATCGGTTACGATAAGCGGTATAGCTTAAACTGCGGAAATCAAACAACAGAGCGGATGTTCGCTTATGAAAAGGACGGCACGCTTGTATGGATTGGAAAGCCGCTTAAAGAACCGTGCCTGATTGAAATTCACTCCGGTAAGGAGAAAGAAATTACAAAGAGAATCACGCCGGATTTTGAAGATTATGAGGACGCGCTTTATCATGCACAGACAAACCACTATTTTCTAAATCAGGAACAGCCGGAATTCTGGGTGGATGTCTATGCAAAATCAGAACGCGGTTATCTGACTTTTTCAGCAGAACTGGAAAATACCTGGCTGGAAAAGACTGCGGATGTGGAATTTTCTGATGTTTCAGATGAGAACAACATTTTAGAAAATTACGGTTATCACAAATACCGTTTTCATGTTGCGCTAAATCCAATGGAGCAAGGGGTTTACCATCTGAAATTTACCTGCAGGGACGGTGAAAGCAAGATTTATGAGCATACCTCGGCATTTGAAATTTTAGATGACGAAAAACAGGAATCTCCGCAAACAACAGCCGGACTTCCGGATATTTTCTGCGGTGACGGCTGTGCAACTATTCATGCAACGATTGACCCGGCGTTTTTACAGCCGGATATGAGTATTATGCATTATGTAAATGGTTCTTTGCAAAACCCAAATGCATCCGAAAAGCGACGCTTTTGGGAATTGACCGGACTGTATAAAAAGCAGCTCTATATCTGGATGACCTTCCGCTGCTTAAACAGCAGAGAAGAAACCTACAAGGATTTTCCGGGAACGATTGCACACACAGATTATTTCAACTAAATTTATCCGGGCATTGAGCATTCCGGAAACTATTATCGGTACGATCTTTGGGCGCCGCTTCTGTTTGATGAGGAAAGAGTCCGGAACATATATCAGTCCTTTTTAGAGGAACACGCAGAGTATCAGAATGTGTTCCCGAAAATTGACGAAAAGCTGCTTTCAGAAATTCAGCCATGGGGCGGAAAGCCGGAGTGGTTTTTTGAGCAATGGGGCAAAATCCCGGCAGAGGCGTTTGAGGCATGGGTGCAGTATATCAATGCAAAATCAGAGCCGCTGTTTTTGGAGCAGTGGGATGAGATTCAAAAGCTGAATCCGAATATGAAGCGTTTTTCCTACGGACCGTATAATACCTATATCTTAAATCATGGCGGTGCATATGATACAAAGTGGTATGGATTTACCAATTCCGGACTGGAAAAGGTGTTTGACGGCGGTTTTCTGCAATTTGAGGATTACCCGTTTGCCTGCGGATATCAGCCGCACAAATGCGCATGGAATATGGCAACGATTAAATTGGAATGGAAGAATCTTCGGATTGCTCCGGAGCTTTACGACTCTTTCCGGGAGGGATGCCCGGACGGCGCAGTTGCTTACGCAAATCCGCCGCTCGGAGGAAAATTCATGCATCCGTATCAGACGATTACACAGCTGTATGAATATCTGTATTATACCGCTGTGTTGGATGCGGACGGTTTCCGTTTCTGGGATGATAATATCATTCAGATGTATGAGCTGATCAGCTTTGAGCCGGAAAACCGTTATCATACGCTGTTAAAGGCATGGAAAATTTTCCGGGATCATAAGCCGGCAAAACCGCTTGGGAAAATTGCGTATGTTACAGATTTCCGTTATCAGGACGACCGGAGAACGACGGATATGAGTGCAATTGCACTTTATAACATGTGCCAGGCTGCTATGGAGATTGTGCATGAGGTCAATTCCGAATGCGGAAATCCGGATGGATTCTTGCTAAAGTTTGACACGGTTTTGCAATTGCAGGAGGGCGAGACCGATATTTTGGTTCTGCCGTCTTTAGAGGGTGCGTCGGATGCGGTAAAAGAGAAGATCAGAGATTTGTACCGTGCCGGATGTGCTGTAATTGCGACCGGCAGCGTCAGCGGCTTAGCGGATATTTTCGGCGTCCGGAGCGCCCGGAGAAAGAGTCGGGTGAGCAAAGTTTCTTATGGCGAGGAAATATAGGTAATCTATACGTACAACGCAG
>RQCD01000003.1 GCA_008668455.1 Clostridia bacterium | reverse complement strand
GCGCACAGCATCCGGCAAGCGCCGCACCGCCTGCCAGACCAGTCAGACCAAAAGCCGCGCAGATTGCAGCAGAGCTGATTGGAACGGTAAAATCCAGACTTAGCAGAGCAAGAGCAAAGCTCCGAAAAATTTTATGGGAAAAACGGGAACAATTTTAGAAGCTGTAACGTCTAAGGTAATAGAAGGGGGGCAAGAAGAGATGAAATGCGATGAATGTTCGGAACTATTAGATCTATACATAGCCGGTGATCTGTCACCGGAAAAGATGCAGGAAATCGGGGAGCATCTCTCTTCCTGCCAGCAATGCAGGGAAGAGCTTGCATTTGCAAAAAAAATGCAGAAGGAAATGCCAAAAATGCCAAAGCCTCAGCTGCCGGAAAATTTCAGGGCAGAGGTGATGCAGAAAATTAAAGAGGAAAAGCGGCAGGAGAAAAAAACAGTGATTTTTTCTTATCTGCGCCTGAGAAGGGTAGCTCCGGTTTTAGCAGCGGCGCTTTTGATCGGTGTGTTCTTAAAGGTGGATATGCTGAAGCTTTCAAAGGATTCCGTCGGAGCGCCGGATGGGCAGATTGTGATGAGTACTCCGACGCCAAGTCCGGAGCAAACTGAAATACCGGCAGTGGCAGAGATGGGGCAGGGGGAAGCGGTTGAGACTGTTCCGGAGGAGGTACAGGCAGTTGAAATGCAAGCGCCGACGGTGACGCCGAGTCAGGCTCCAAAGCGTACTGCTACACCGGCTCCAACAAAAACCAGTGAGCCGGCTGCAACTGCAAGAACAAAGCAGATCGAGGAAAAGAAATCCGCACCGACTGCTGCGCCAGATCGTGAGAACACTCCAACGGCACGGTCGGCAGGAAACGCTGAGGATGCAGAGGTTCAAAGCTTTGCTATATCCGCTGATATAGATTCCGCAGATACAGGAACGGAAACTTCCAGAGCTGCGCGGAATAAAAGTACTTTTGATACCTCTAATTTTTCTGTCGGAAGCGTAGCGGTAGATCAGGATCAGCTGTCTGATGCAAAGAGCATTGCAGGAAAATACGGAGATTACAAAAACCGTGTATATGAAATGTCAAAAAGCGAAATGAAGCAGTTTTTGAATGAATTAGATCAAAATGGAATTTCTTATCAGAATCGTGCCGGAAATCAGTCGAATGTAAGGTTTAAAATAGTAGGTGAGTAAAAAAAAGAGGATGCAAAAAAGCATCCTTTTCTTGTATCATAAAGGAATAAAATCTTGCTTGTTTTCCTGAAAGTTTTGTCAATTCCCACGAAAGCACAAATGAAAAAGTGTGAAATATTGACAAATTCCGTGAATTTGATATAATAGAAGTATCAATGAAAAAAAGGAGCACGAAAAATGAACCGAGTGAAAGAATTTATGAAACGCAAGGATATTATCATATCCGGAAAGCGGTATGGAATTGACGCGCTCAGTGCGATGGCGCAGGGGTTATTTGCGTCACTTCTGATCGGAACGATTATCCAGACGGTCGGAAAGCAGTTCGGAATTGAGCTGTTTGTCGAAATTGGCGGCTATGCGTCGGCAATTAAGGGTGCGGCAATGGCGATTGCAATTGCGTATGCTCTGAATGCTTCTCCTTTAGTGCTGTTTTCTTTAGCGGCAGTGGGTATGGCGGCAGATGAGCTGGGCGGCGCAGGCGGACCGTTGGCAGTATTTTTTGTTGCTGTGATTACCTCAGAAATCGGAAAAGCCGTCAGTAAGGAAACAAAGCTGGATATTTTAATCACACCGCTTGTGACAATTTTGTTTGGTGTTGTTCTTTCCAAGCTGACTGCACCGTATATCGGTCTTGCAGCAAGCTCGGTTGGTAATGCAATTATGTGGGCAACAGAATTGCAGCCGTTCTGGATGGGAATTGTTGTTTCGGTTTTAGTTGGTATTGCGCTCACGCTTCCAATCAGCTCTGCTGCAATCTGCGCGGCTTTTGGTCTGACTGGTCTGGCAGGCGGTGCGGCGCTTGCCGGATGCTGTGCGCAGATGGTTGGTTTTGCAGTAATCAGCTTTCGGGAAAACCGTTGGGGCGGACTTCTGTCTCAGGGAATCGGCACAAGTATGCTTCAGATGAGTAATATTTTAAAAAATCCAAGAATTTGGATTCCTCCCACACTTGCATCCGCTGTCACAGGACCGATTGCAACCTGTCTGTTCCAGCTGAAAATGAACGGCGCAGCCGTATCCTCCGGGATGGGTACTTGCGGCTTTGTGGGTCAGATCGGTGTTTACAGCGGCTGGATTTCGGATATTGAAGCCGGGGTAAAGACGGCAATTACGGCATGGGACTGGATTGGACTATTTGCAATTTCCTTTGTCCTGCCGGCGGTTTTAAGCTGGATTTTTGCCTTGATTCTCCGTAAATACGGTTGGATTCGGGAGAATGATTTAAAATTGGATATATAGGAAGTGAACACATGCAATCCAGATTAGCACAACGGCTGGAACAATACCGGAATCTCCAACGGATTTCTTTTGCTATGCCCGGTCATAAGGGCGGCAGAGGGATTCCGGATGAACTCCGGAAGCATTTCTTTTCTTATGATGTGACAGAGCTTTCGGATACGGACAGCCTTTATGAATCGGAGGGTGCATTAAAAGAGGCACAGGAGCGCGCGGCAAGGTTTTATCAAAGCCGGGAAACACTCTTTTTAGTCAATGGCTCTACCTCCGGCATTTTTATCATGCTTTTATCCTGCTGTCATGCCGGAGACCGGGTTCTGGTCAGCCGGCATTGTCACCAGTCGGTGATTCATGCCTGTACTGTGTTTGGACTTGTGCCGGTTTATTTAGAATCGACCCTGATTCCAGGCTTTGAAATTCCGGATGGCATTTCTCCAGCGGCAGTGGAGCATGCCTTAAAGGAGGAAAAGGTTTCAGCAGTTCTGATTACCTCACCGAACTATTATGGAGTTGCGTCGGATGTGGCGGCAATCTCGGAAATTGTACACCGGTACGGGATTCCGCTTTTGGCGGATGAGGCGCATGGAGCGCATTTTGCAGCATCGGAGAAAATTTTTCCCAAAAGCGCAGTCCGGCAGGGCGCGGATATGGTCGTACAGAGTGCGCACAAAACGCTTGCGGCAATGAATCAGACTGCATTTTTACATATTTGTTCAGACAGGGTAGACAAGGAACGCGTGCATACAGCGGCAAAAATGCTCCAGACCTCCCGCCCCTCCTATGCAATGCTTGCGACGGCAGACGAGGCAAGAGAGGCATTAGAGGAGAACGGAGCAGAGGAATGGGGCAGAGTATTGAAAGCTTGTAAGACTGCGCGCAAGCTTTTGTCAGAAGTAGTCACTCTGCCGAAATTCAGAAAAGAGTTTTATGATCCCTGCCGGCTGGTGATTCCGTTGATGGAATATGATCTGACCGGGTTTTACCTGGCAGAGCGTTTGCGGTGTGAGTATCGGATTGATGTGGAAATGGCAGATACGGGGTGTGTAGT
>RQCD01000216.1 GCA_008668455.1 Clostridia bacterium | reverse complement strand
GCCGCCGCCGCACAGATCTGAGAAAATATCTCCAAAATCGAAGCCGCCGCCAAAGCCGCCTGCTCCGTATCCGCCGCCCGCTCCAAAATTCGGATCTACTCCAGCATGACCAAACTGGTCATACTTGGAACGCTTTTCCGAATCGGACAAAACCTCATATGCTTCATTGACTTCCTTAAATTTTGCCTCCGCCTCTTTATCGCCCGGGTGCAAGTCCGGATGATATTTTTTTGCTTCCCGGCGGTATGCTTTTTTGATTTCATCATCAGATGCGCCCTTCTGCACACCTAAGACCTCATAAAAATCTCTTTTATCAGCCAACTTTTTTCACCTACCCTTATTTATTATACCAAATTCCTCGGCATTTGTAAATACTTTAGCACGATAAACTTAGTAGAAAATTCCTTATAATTATTTGCTTTTTTCAGCACACTGCACATTTTGAAAGGGACTGCCGCAAAGCGATTCCCTGAACCGTTCCTTTTGCAGCAGTCCCTTTTCCATCTGATTATTTCTTGTCATCGTTGTCTACTTCGCGGTAATCTGCTTCATAGACATTATCGTTCGGAGCAGCGCCCTGCGCACCGCCCTGTGCGCCTTGGGCAAAGTCCTCCGGGTTAAAGCCCTGACCCTGCGCGCCTTGCGGATTTGCCTGCTGATAAAGCTTTTCCGAAACCTTGTAGAATGCCTGCTGTAAGCTTTCTGTAGCCGCTTTGATTGCGTCTGTGTCTGTTCCCTCCAGCGCTTTCTTCACTTTCTCGATTTCTTCTTTCACCGGCGCTTTGTCTGCCTCCGGCACTTTATCGCCAATTTCATTCAAGGTCTTTTCTGACTGATAAACAAGGCTCTCGGCATTGTTTCTTGTCTCAACCTCTTCTTTTCTCTTTTTATCTTCTTCTGCATACTTTTCAGCCTCTTTGACTGCCTTATCAATATCCTCATCGCTCAGATTTGAGGATGCAGTAATGGTGATTTTCTGCTCATTGCCTGTTCCCATATCCTTAGCCGATACGTTTACGATACCGTTTGCATCAATATCAAAGGTAACCTCAATTTGCGGCACACCGCGCGGAGCAGGAGCAATTCCAGTTAAGCTAAAGCGTCCAAGCGTTTTATTATACTGTGCCATATCACGCTCACCCTGCAAAACGTGTACCTCAACACTTGTCTGTCCGTCTGCTGCTGTGGAGAAGATTTGAGACTTCTTGGTCGGGATTGTGGTGTTACGGTCGATCAGACGTGTGAACACACCGCCCATCGTTTCAATACCCAAAGACAGCGGCGTAACATCCAACAACAGTAAATCCTTTACGTCTCCGCCTAATACGCCGGCCTGTACCGCAGCGCCGATTGCAACGCACTCATCCGGGTTAATGCCCTTATGCGGCTCCTGACCCATTTCTTTCTTTACAGCCTCCTGCACTGCCGGAATTCTGGAAGAACCGCCGACTAAAAGCACCTTTTGGATTTCATTTGCAGAAAGACCTGCATCCTTCATCGCATTCCGGATGCAAACCAGAGTTTTCTGAACCAGATCTGCGGTCAGCTCGTCAAATTTTGCACGGGTAACGGTAATATCCATATGCTTCGGACCGGATGCGTCCACCGTGATAAACGGCAGGTTGACGTTGGAGGTCATAGAACCGGAAAGCTCTTTCTTGCACTTTTCCGCTGCGTCTTTTAAGCGCTGCATTGCCATCTTGTCGCCTCTTAAATCAATTCCGCTTTCCTTCTTAAATTCTTCAATCAGATAGTTCATCACGCGCTCGTCGAAGTCGTCGCCGCCTAATCTGGTATCACCGTTGGTTGCCAATACTTCAAATACACCATCACCGATTTCCAGGATAGAAACATCGAATGTACCGCCGCCCAGGTCGTAGATCATAACCTTTTGGTCTGTGTCACTCATACCATAAGCAAGAGCGGCTGCAGTCGGCTCGTTAATGATTCTTAAAACCTCTAAGCCTGCAATCTTGCCGGCATCCTTGGTTGCCTGTCTCTGCGAATCGCTGAAGTATGCCGGAACAGTGATAACTGCCTGTGTAACCGGCTCACCTAAATATGCTTCTGCGTCATTTTTTAATTTTGTCAGAATCATAGCAGAAATTTCCTGCGGTGTGTATAGCTTACCGTCAATGTTTACCTTATAATCTGTACCCATTTCACGTTTAATCGACATGATGGTTCTGTCAGCATTTGTAACAGCCTGCCTTTTTGCCGGTTCTCCAACAATTCTCTCGCCGTCCTTCTGGAACGCTACGATAGACGGTGTGGTTCTGCCGCCCTCGGAGTTAGCAATAACAGTTGGGTTTCCGCCCTCAATAACTGCCACACAAGAGTTTGTTGTACCTAAGTCAATACCAATAATTTTTCCCATAATAAATTCCTCCTCTATAATCGCTTTATACAATTAATTTGCAACCTTCACCATACTGTGCCGGATAATGCGGTCATCCTTGTAGCGGTAGCCCTTCATAAATTCCTCCACAATGGTGTTGTCCGCTGCAGTCTCCTCCTCCACATGCATCACTGCGTTATGCAGATTCGGATCAAATTCCTCACCGACTGCCGGGATTTCGGAAACCTCCAGCTTAGATAAAATATCGTTCATTTGCTTTTTTACCATTTCGACGCCCTCTAAAACCTTTTTCGCGTCCTCGCTCTGCACCTCAACTGCAAGTGCACGGTCAAGATTGTCGCTCACCGGCAGGATTGCGGAAATCACATCCACCACTGCGTCTGCATACCGTGCATCCTTCTCGCGCTGCGAGCGCTTTTTGAAGTTATCATACTCGGCATAAAGACGGAGATATTTATCCTCCCATTCCTTCACCTTGTTCTGAAGCTCCTCTGTCTCCGATGGCTTTTGCTCCTCCGGTGTTTTCTCCTGCTCCGGAATTTCCTCCTTTATTTCTTCCTTGATTTCTTCCTTGATTTCTTCCTGTTCCATGGATTCTTCCTTTTTCTTGTTAGCCAAACCTTATCCCCCGCTTTCTCCAATATATAGCTGATACAAAATCTTGTCAATGTGACTGGAAATGCAATCCAGATTTGCAATCACCTTTGCATAATCCATCCGCTTAGGTCCGATCACACCGATTTTTCCGACCGACTTTTTGTCGATAGAGTAATTGACTGTGACCAGGCTGCAGTCTGCAAGCTCCTCCATGCCGTTTTCCGTACCGATTTTGACATCTATATTCTTTTCATCCTCCGAAGGCTTCATCAGCTGCTTCAGATTTTTTTCATCGGCTAAGAAATCCAGCATTCTCTGCGCCTTTTCAATGCTGCTATACTCCGGATACTGAAGAATCGACTTTGCATTTTCCACATAGAAATGTGTCTCATCCAGCGATTCAATCGTTTCATATACGAAATTTAAAATCCGGATCAAAACCTTTGGCGGAAGCTTTAGGGTCTGCTCAATTTCATTCTGCATGCTTTGGATCGCATCAAATGTAATTTCATTGACGCTCATACCGTTTAGCTGCTTTTGCAGGATTATGCTTAAGCCGGCTGCTGTCTGCTCATCAATGCCAATCGGCATCAGCTGATTTTTCACAACACCCTCCTTAGTTACCACAATCAGCATCACATTCGAGCCGCCTAAGTGTACCAGATCAACTTTCTGAATCCGGGACTCCAAATCTGGCGAGGATACCACCGTGGTATAATTGGTGAGTGTGGCGGCAATCAGGCTTGCCTTTTTGATCAGATGCTCCAATTGCAGAACCCGTTCCTCTAAAACGCTCTGCATCCGCTCCATTGCCTCCACGCTCATCTGATACCGACGCATCAGAGAGTTGACGTAAAAGCGGTATCCGCTGTCCGACGGGATTCTCCCGGCAGAGGTGTGCGGCTGTACTAAAAAGCCCATTCCCTCCAGATCTGACATTTCGTTGCGGATGGTGGCACTGGATAAACCCAGCTCATTCTTTTTGGAAAGCACCCTCGAGCCGACCGGCTCTGCCGTACCTAAATACTCATCAATGATTGCTTGCAGGATTTTCTGCTTTCTTTCACTTAATTCCATTAAATTCACCTCGAAACTGATCCGATGTAATTCATTGGCTTTCTTGTTAGCACTCATATTCCTTGAGTGCTAACAATACTAAAATACCACCTTTTCTCCGAAATGTCAATAGGTATTTTGCATTTTTACAAAATATTCATAAATTTAGTTACTTTTTTTCACATCATCCAATAAAAATTCACATAGAATTGCATTGCTGACCGAGATTCCTTTCTCCGAAAGCCGCCATGCGCCGTCCGTATGCTCTAAAAAACCGGCTGATTTAAATTTCTCCAGCTGCGATTTATAAACGCCTTCAACCGGAACAGAAAACCGCCTAAAAAACTCTTTTTCTGAAATACCGTCTAAAAGCCGGAATCCCATAATCATAAAT
>RQCD01000125.1 GCA_008668455.1 Clostridia bacterium | reverse complement strand
CCGCTACATACTCACGCGCAGCGACAGGACAAAAGGCTACGGTGCAAAAATTGAAAAGCGGTCTAGTCAAGGCGGCTACGAAGAAGCCCAGCAGGAAGACTTATTTCCGAATTATCCGCAGGCCAACCGCTTTCTTCTGAGTCTTGCACAGCATTCCGTCACACCGGTTTCATTTCCGGATATTGTAGAAGACTATATGTGCCTCTAACAATGAGGATGCCGAAAAAGGCACAGACCATGCAAAGACCTAAGCATCCCTGAGCAGTCTGTGTCTTTTACTGCATAGCCGATTTTCTGATCCGAATTTCCACCGTTGTACCCTCGTTTTTCCGGCTTACAAAATGAATGCTGCTATGCTCTCCGTAAAGCAGCCTCATGCGGCGGTACGCATTTTTGATTCCGTAGCTTCCGTCATAATGCTCCATATCATTTAAGGCGGCAAGCTTTTTTTCATCCATTCCATACCCATTATCAGAAATTCCTGCTGAAACTCTTTCGGATTCATTCCGACATACTGTTTAAAATTCGTCACAAACTGCGGCTTGCTCTTATAGCCGACACGCTCTGCCGCCTCATACACCTTGGCATTCGGATTGGCAAGCTTTAAAATCGGCATTTCAATATGCGGCATATACGCAATCGTCTGAACCGTCTTTTTAAAGCGCAGATTCCGAAGCTCGTTAAACATCAGCGCCAGAAGAATCGGAAACGGAAAACCGCCGAATAAAATCACCGCACCGTAAACCAAAGTATTTTTGATTGCGTGCAGCATATCCGGATAGGTAAAGATTGTGATAAAATGCTTCATCCCCACCCAGGGACTTTTTAGGATTCCGTCAAAAACATTATAGTCCTTAAAGGCAATCACAATTCCGATCATAGGAAGATAGGAAAAAACAAAAACAAACAGTACCGCCGGCAAAATCAAAAGATATGCATACCGGTATTTATGATACGCTCCCCCTCCCCTCATTTTCTTCTGCTACGTGCTGATTCTCATGCTGTTCACCCTTTCAAAATCTACTCATAATTTCTCACAATCCTATCATACCATCATGAGATCAAATCTACAAGGACAACATTTGTTTTTTCAGACATCGGAATTTGATTTTCTGCACAAAAAAAGAAGTCCTCCGAAAAAGACTTCTTTTTTTGCGCTTTTACAGCTCCAGACCGTTATATACCACAATAAAGGTTGGCGATCCAAAGCCCTCACAGGTGAATACCTTGCTGCACTCCTTATTTCCATAGCTGTATGCCGGCTTCAGATCTGCCGGCGTTGCAGTACGGATCACAGGTTTTTTGCCGGTTGCGTCGTACAGAACCGCTCCGCGCATCATAGAGCTGTCGCCGCTCCAGCACCACGGGAACTGCTCCTCACGCTTTTTGCCGGAAACAATCGCACCGCGCTGGGTTGTCAGATAACGTTCATTGTCAACATAATAAAGCTCCATAAACTGGTATCTGGAAACCTCATGAATAATTGGCGTTCTCTCATAAAGCTTCGGCGGATCATCAATCCGGAAGAGAATATTTGCGTCCCGCACAATATCGTGTGCGTCATCCCCGGAAAGCCATGCAATATCACCCTTTTTCAGCGACATAACACGATTATATGCTTCTTCATCATCCCGTTTCTCGATCACATATTCCTTGTCGCTCGTTCCGTTGTGTGCGTATATCTTAGTGACAACACTGCCGTCATCATCAATTGCGTCCTTAATTTCGCGTATAACATGCGGTGTGATTCCAATATCTTCATTCACAGCAGCCGAATAAACTACCATTGCTTTTGGTCTGATATCATTTCCGATATCCCATGCTTCAGCATACACAAGCTGCTCGTCCTTAAGGCTTAGCTTACCGTAATACGCATCCTCTGTTCTCATGTTTTCCGGAACTAAGAATACTGTATCCGGAATAAAATACATCGTCCGCACGTAGCCGCTCATTGTCCCGTCGTCCATTTCAACGCTTTCCCAGGACCAGGACGACATCACACCGCCCTTTGTTCTTGCCATCAAATGTTTTTTCCGGTTATCCAGACTGAGCCGATCGTCATGATGATCTCTGTCTATCACAGTTTCTATTTTTGTAATCTCACCCTCGGCATTCAGCTTGTATTTCACTAACTGCGACATATCAGTTTTTTCTGCCACAATCAGCTTTGCCGAATCCTCCAGCTGAGCAATCAAAACATCAAAGTTCTTAACTCTCGTGTTGTTTACCGAAAGCTTTTCTGCGCAATTAAACTTTTTCACAGTACCGTCAGTGATCAGCATACGAATAACAAGCTTCTCGCTGTCTCCGCTGTCGTCCACCACTGCCTTAATCAGATATCCGTACTGAAAGCTTTCCGGATCCTCCTCCGGCAGCGTTACTCCGACAACCTCTCCGTACACGTTTAATAAAAAGGCTCTGGTATCTCCCAGCTGCGTCTGAATCTCATGCATATAGTTATTGTCTGAAAGCAGATACTTTTCTCCGGCAATGGTATAGGTGGTCAGTCCGTCGTCCTCGCTGATCGCCTCCAACTTTCCGGAAACCGTCTGCATGCTCTCATAAATACGGACATATTCAGAATCATCCGAAATAAAGCGCTTTCCGTTTTCTTCTGTGATCTGATCTGCATATATGCTCAGAATTGAGCCTGCGGTCAGGTTTATGAGATCCTTACCGGTATATTTTTTTCCGTCTGCAGCATATGCCTCCACCCGCATATTATCATCTGTCAAATTAAATTCTATCACCGCTTCATACTGAATCGAAAGCTTTAAAACTGTATTATCATTCTCCGTATATGCCTTTAATAAAATTGCATTCAAATACGTTTCTACAAAAACAATATCATATCTGCCGTTTCCTTCAGTATCCACCAGGCGAACTGTTCCGTTCGGTTCTCTGAAGATAGATTTCGGATTGCTGTAATCTGCGACATAATCTGTGGTGATTTTTCCGTTCAGCACAACCTTAAATGCAGGATCAAGACGTGCATTCTTTGATTTTCTGCTGCCTGTACTATAAGAAAGTATATTATCTGAATAGCCGTCAATATCATATGCAGAAACCGTTACCTCATCCGTCTTTCCTTTTGCACGTACATAAACTGTCTCACGGCTTGTGCTGTCATCATAATAGAAGATCTCTACCTCATAGCCTAATAAACCGTCAAAGTCATGAGAATCCGTTGCATACTCAATACCTGAAACGGTGACCGAACCGGGGGAGGCTTCTGTTCCGACAATCGAGGTCAGTGTATTTTTCTGCATCACTCCCTTTTCCTTATAGATCCCGTGAAATTCCGCTAATGCATTGTTGTCCTTATCACTGGAGATGGTATATTTTCCATCCTTGATCTCCACCTTATAGACCGGAGCGTCAAAAATGTTTTCTGCCATCTTCACAAAGTCCTCGCAATTCATCGCCGGTTTTTGCGTTTCCACTCCGTCAAAAATCCCCAAGTCATAAGCCAGGCTTAAAAATCCGGAATCCACCTTTGCGCCTTGTCCGTAGCCAAGCATCCGAACCGCCATCACTCCAAATTCCTTTGCAGAAATTTTCTGATCCGGACGGAAGGTGTTATCAGAATACACATTCGCAATCATTTGTGCCGCCTCTGCGCGTGTGATATGCTTTTTCGGCATAAACGCATTGTCAAAGCCGGAAACATAGCCTTTTTTCTGCAT
>RQCD01000043.1 GCA_008668455.1 Clostridia bacterium | reverse complement strand
CTGTGTGCAGTCACGAAAAATCACGCGTAAAATTTTTAAGTCTGACAGATGAGATGATTGCAGAATACTTAAATACGAATGAGCCATACGATAAGGCAGGCGCATATGGCATCCAGGGACTTGGAGCATTGCTGGTTGAAAAAATCGAGGGAGATTACAATAACATTGTCGGTCTGCCGCTTGCAAAACTGAATCAAGTGTTTTTAAAGGAATTTAATCTGAATTTAATGGAGGAATCATATGAGGTGGTTTCAGCTGGGAAAAAAAATAGGACTTGATCTGGGAACAGCGAATACGCGTGTATTTCTGCCGGATCAGGGAATTGTGGTTCGCGAGCCGTCTGTAGTTGCGATTGATAAAACTGAGGGACAGGTGCTTGCAGTTGGGAATCAGGCGAATGAGATGCTTGGAAGAACACCGGATAATATTATTGCGATCCGTCCGATGAGGGATGGAGTGATTGCCGATTTTGACATTGCACACGAAATGATCCGGATTTTGCTTCGTCAGGCGCTTGGAAAGAAAGGTTTGTTTTTCAAACCGCATGTAATGGTTTGTGTGCCGTCCGGAATTACCAATGTTGAAAAACGTGCTGTAGAGGACGCTGTGATGCAGTCAGGCGCAAAGGACGTTGTGCTTTTGGAAGAGCCAATGTTAGCGGCAATCGGTGCAGGCATCGCTGTGAAAGAGCCGGTCGGGCATATGGTGATTGATCTTGGCAGCGGAACAACAGAAATTGCAGTATTATCGCTTGGAGGAATTGTAGTTTCGCGTTCACTTCGGACGGCGGGAAATGCAATGGATCGCGCTATCGCATCATTTATAAAACGGGAATATGCACTTGCAATCGGCGAGCGAACCGCGGAGGAAATCAAAATAGAAATCGGCTCTGTACTCCCATATGACGGAGAGGAAAGCTTTGAAATGAAAGGCAGAGACACATCCTCCGGACTTCCGAAAAATACGGTCATCACTGCAGGCGAGGTTCGGCAGGCGCTGACGGAGCCGGTAAAGGAAATCATCTCTGTTATCCAGCAGACCCTGGAGGAGACACCGCCGGAGCTTGCCGGAGACGTGATGGAGGGAGGAATCCTCTTAACCGGCGGCGGTGCAAGACTTCGGAATTTAGATCAGCTGATCACTTCTATGACCGGACTTCAGACAAGAGTAGCAGAGGAGGCGCTGGATTGCACGGCGCTTGGCACAAAGGACGCGTTTTTAGATCCGCACATTTTAGAACGCTCCAATCTTCAATACCAATGATAACAGGATGTGAAAAAGGGAAATGTCCATAAAAAAGAAAAAAATTATTGTGCTGTTTTCTTCTGTAACAGCAGTTGCTGCAGCTGTGGTAATTCTTTCGAGGCTGGGGAATAATCCGGTTTCAAATGCTGTGAATACTATTCTAACCCCATGTGAAAGTGCAGTTGCATATGTAGTTCATCCGGTACAGAAATTTTCAGCCTTTCTGAAAAACGCACGAAGCTTTCAGAAAGAGAATGAACAGCTGAGGTTAGAGCTTGAAACCGTCAAAAAAGAAAACAAAAGCGCCGAGGAATACAAGCGTGAAAATACCAGATTGAAAAAGCTTTTGCAGCTTACGGACGATTTGGAAACCTGCGAGACGGTGCCGGCGAAAATTATTGCCTATGAACCGAACAACTGGTTTTACACATTAACAATCAATAAGGGGACACGAAACGGCATTCAGGTATCGGACGTTGTTATCACAGATGCCGGCGTCGTGGGACAGGTATGCGAGGTCGGTTTTAACTGGGCAAAGGTATCCACACTGTTAGACAGCAATCAGTCCTTGGGAATCAAGCTTTCGAGAACCGGAGATGTCGGCCTGGTAGAGGGTGATGTCCAGCTTTTGAAAAACCGGGAATTCCTTCTTTCCTATATTTCAAAAAACCGTACCATTATTACCGGCGATCTGTTGGAAACCTCCGGTTTGGGAGGAATCTATCCTGCCGGTCTTTCTGTCGGAAAGGTTGTGAGCGTGGAGACAGACAATACCGGCGAGCTGACAGAGGCAATTGTCAAGCCGTCTGTGGATTTTGACAGTCTTTATGAGGTTTTAGTGGTTAAATCCTGGGATCCGAAAATCTACGACCGCGCACAGGTCGAAATTGAATATATGCCGGAACCTACACAAAAGCCAACTCCGCAGCCAACCGCAACACCTGAACCAACAGAAACGCCGTCTGCTGATGAGACACCGACCCGAAAACCCTCAAAAACACCAGAGCCGACAGCGCCAATAGAGGAAACAACCCCGGAGGATATCGGCTTTGACCCGGAGGTGGACTACGAATGAAGCATTTAAAGCTTGCCGGATGGATTTTTTGCATTGCCTTTTTGCAGATATGCTTTGCGAGGTTTTTTTCCATCAGCGGGATTGCACCCAATTTTCTTTTTGCCTTTACAATATGCTATGCTGCGCTTGAAAGGGATGTGTTCTATTCCTTAGTCGCAGGCGGCTGCTGCGGCTTGCTTTTGGATATTTGTGCAAGCCATGCATTTGGCGTACATTTGCTTGCGTTCTTTTATTGTGTGCTTTTGCTTCAGATTGCAGGTTTTTTTGTGAATAAAAATCATTTTTTGTTTGCTGCTGCCGCGGCGTTTATTTTAAGCTTTTTATCAGAAGCGTTTTATTATTTGTTTGTGTTCCAAAGCCTTGGAATTTCGTTTCGACAGGCGGCAGGCGGAATTATCGTCCGGACGGCATGCTACAACATGGTTGTCAGTCTGATTCTCTATCCGCTTATCAAAAAAACGCTTTCTGACCAAAAGCATAAGCTGAGGAGGAACCGGATATGAATAAAAAAAGACTGACGGTACTTTATGTTGTTGTAGCTCTGATGCTTGTGCTGATTTTGCTGCGCTTATTTTCAATGCAGGCAATCCATGGAGAAAGCTATTATCAGATGTCCCAGCAGAAGGTCAGCTCAACCACTGTGGAAAAAGCGCCGCGCGGAGAAATTTTAGACCGTTACGGACGTCCTTTAGTTTCTAATCGGATGGGATATTCCATCCAGGTAAAAAAAACCGGACTGTCCAATGATGATTTAAATCAAATGCTTTTAAAGCTATTGCATTTATTAGAGAATAACGGAAGCCAATATCAGGATCAGCTGCCGATCTCTCAAAATCCGCCGTTTGAATTTGCTTTTCAGGACGAAAACGGAGATGGCAGTACAGAGGATGAAAAAGAAAAATGGTTTTCGGATCGAAAAAAAATCACAAAGGATATGTCAGCAGAGGAAATCATCACCTATTATAAAGATCGTGTGTATTCAATTACGGACGGATTTTCACCGGAGGATCTCCGACGTCTGATCGGATTTCGGTATGACGCGGCATTAGGCGGCTTTTCCGCTGTAAATGCATATACCGTTGCAGAGGATGTTTCAATGGAAACGGTCACCCAGATTAAGGAGCGGCAAAATGAGTTTAAGGGTGTATCCGTTGTAAAGGAATACTACCGAACCTATGACTATGATACCTTGGCAGCTCATATTCTGGGAGGAATTGGAAAAATGAATGCCGAGGAATACCAGGAGATGAAAAATGACGGCTATGGCTTTAACGATCTGATCGGAAAGCGCGGCATTGAAAAAGTCTTGGAAAAAAATTTGCGCGGTACAGACGGAAAAACAAACGTGATCCGGGATATTGGGGCTTCGGACGAGGTTTCCAGTATTTCCGCAGTCCCCGGGAATTATGCCGTTTTAACGATTGATACTGATTTACAGAAAGCAGCGGAGGATTCTCTGGCAAAGCATGTGGCACAGATTTCAACTGCGGATGCCGGCGCTGCAGTGGTTTTAGATGTAACAAACGGAGATGTCTTGGCG
>RQCD01000233.1 GCA_008668455.1 Clostridia bacterium | reverse complement strand
ATTATCTAAAATAATTTTATGCGTTTCCTCGTTTGTATAGGGCAGACAGCAGGGAGCAACATTTTGCCCCGGCGCTTCTGTTTCAATCGAAAAGGGCACAATCCGCTCGTCTCCCTCCTCGCGCTCCATTTCATCATAATTCAGAGAATTTCCGTGGATACGCGCCGGTGTTCCGGTTTTAAACCGGCGAATCGCAATTCCTAATTTTTTCAGGGATTCAGAAAGCGCATTTGCCGGAAACATACCATCCGGGCCGCTCTGACGCTCATAATCGCCGATCAGAATTTTTCCGCGAAGATATGTACCGCTTGCAACAATCACCGCCCTCACTCCATAGAGCGTTCCTAAATGCGTCCGCACCGCAGAAACCGCGTTTTCCTCGGTCAGGATTTCCACAATTTCAGCCTGCTTTACCTGTAAATTCTCCTGCTCCTCCACCGTTTTTTTCATATACATATGATACCGTTTCCGGTCAATCTGACACCGGAGAGAATGCACCGCCGGTCCTTTGCCGCGGTTAAGCATTTTCGACTGGATAAAGGTTGCATCTGCCGCACGTCCCATTTCGCCGCCTAAGGCGTCTACCTCGCGCACCAAATGACCCTTTGCAGTACCGCCGATACTGGGATTGCAGGGAAGATTTCCAATCGCATCCAGACTGATGGAAAACATCACCGTTTTCAAGCCTAACCTTGCCGCCGCAAGCGACGCTTCAATGCCTGCATGCCCTGCCCCAATGACCGCTACATCATAGCTTTCCAGATAGTGTTCCATTGATTATTCGTCATTTCCTTCCTCTTTGGTCTGCTCCGGAATCAGCTTTCTCTGAATCAGGCGCGATGTGTAAAAATCAATCGGGTAACGGAATGCACTCACCCAGAAAATTGCTGTCAAAAGCAGCGAGAAAGCCGGATTCAGCATGGTGAACGCAAATAATGTCACCCCTGCTGAAATGACTGTCAAAAGCAGATTCATCGGAAAGAATCCGATTGCTAATATAAATGCATTCCGGTAAAGCTGACGGAGTGTGCTTTCAAAGGTAACCATCAGCTGATAAATGTAATAGTGCATAAAGGTGTATAAAAGCGAGATGATACAAACCAGACTGCATAACACCAGATAAAGTGCAGAATGACTGTCCCGGTACATTACAAAATAGAACCGGATCGCTGTGGTTGCTAAAAACAGCACCACAATATCAATCAGACTCACCACAATTGCCTGCTTGAAATTCTCCTTAAACTTGTCCTTAAAATCCGACCAAAGCCAGGCATGCTCCTCCCTGGTAAAACAGCGCATAATATAGGCATAGGGCGCAGAAGCAGGACCGGAACCCCACAAAATCAGCATCATCACCGAAAAGACCGTTCCGAACATATAAAGATAGGTTGCCGAGAGCGTTGCCTCGTCCATCGTTTCAGTTGCTGCACCAACCACCATCTCCTGAATCGGTGCGGAAAGATACGGCATTAAAAAGATCCAGTAAAACAGGAAAAAGACAATGAGCATCGGAATGCTGCATGCAAAATACAACAGATTTGCCTGAATCATCTTCCAGAATTTCCGGAAATATAATTCAAAATATAAAAAGATTCCTTTCTTTTTCGGCGCGTCCTTTTCTACACCCGGACCAGGCTTTGAATAGTTAAAGCTAAAAAGACCCATCTTGTTCATCCCTTCTGTCAATTCAAAAAAAATTATATAAAACTATTGTATCACAGATTGATTTATGATACAATATTTTTTGAAAAAATTTTTTAAAAAGAGGTGGAAAAACCGGATTATGAAAGAAATTACCATCAATAAAAACGATTCCGGTCAGCGGCTGGACAAGTTTCTGACAAAGACCTTTTTGCAGCTTGCACCCTCCATGCTCTATAAAGGACTTCGGAAAAACTTTGTCCGTTTAAACGGAAAGCATATAAAGGACGGCGGCACAAAGCTCTCAGAGGGCGACCGGCTGACGCTATATTTTAAGGACGAGCTGTTATCCCAAACACCAACCGACTACTCTTTCCTGCATGCCGTGCCGCACTTTGGTATTGTTTACGAGGACGAAAACCTGCTTTTGGCAGATAAAAAACCCGGAATTGTGGTACATGAGGATGATTGCGGCAGCCGGAACACGCTCATTGACCAGATTCAAAATTATCTTTATCAAAAAGGGGAATACCGTCCGGAGGAGGAGCAAAGCTTTGCGCCCGCACTCTGCAACCGGATTGACCGAAACACAGGCTGAATTGTAATTGCAGCAAAAAATGCAGAAACACTCCGGATCCTCAACCAGAAAATCAAGGATCGTGAGCTTACCAAGCTGTATCTCTGTCTTGCGGAAGGTATTTTTACAAAAAAAGAGGACATTATAGAGGGCTATTTGTTTAAGGATGAAAAGAAAAAGCGCGTATACGTTTCAAAAAACTACACACCCGGCGCAAAGACGATCCGGACAAAATATCATGTACTTTCAGAAAAAGGGAATCAAAGCCTTTTAGAGGTGGAGCTTTTAACCGGAAGAACACACCAGATCCGTGCACACCTCGCCTCCATTGGTCATCCTTTAGCCGGAGACGGCAAATACGGAAAGCTGCAAAAAAATTCTAAAAGAACTCATCAGGCGCTTTGTGCCTACCGCCTGTGCTTTGATTTTCGGACGGATGCCGGAATTTTATCCTATTTAAACGGAAAAAGCTTTTCTGTTCCGAGCGTTGATTTTGCTAAAAATTTCTAAAACAACTCACAAACAAATTTTTTTCTTCATATGATATAGCAAGGGTGATATCTCCCGATCAATTTTAGAAAGGATGTTTATTTCGTATGAGTGAAAGAAATTGTGCAAAAGGACCAGAGCATGGTTTTAAGGAAGCTGTCTGCATACATACTGACAAAGTGTATGATTCCTGCAGAGATAAGGACTGCCTTGAAAATATCCGCGTTTATCTGACAGCATGCGGTCAGGAGACGGTGGATCGTGCAATCAACGTAAAATGCACGAAAGCAGAGATTATCTGGGTATTTTCCGATATTGAAGCCGTTCCCTTTAACCGCGGCTTCTATTCGGTTGACCTGAAATATTTCTTCCGGATCACACTGGCTGTCTTTACCGGTCTTGGCAGACCGACCGAGGTAGAAGGACTTGCAACCTTTGATAAGAAGGTCATTCTCTTTGGTTCAGAGGGCAATGCAAAGGTATTTGCCTCCAAGTATAAAGAGGACGCATTCGATCCGCAGCTCTGGAGAAAAACCAATATGCCGAGTGCAATCGTTGAAGTAGTCGACCCGATCGCTCTGGGCGCAAAGGTGGTTGATTTGAAGGATCACTGCTGCTGCGACGACGACTTTGATTTGGCAAGCGTTCCGGAATCAGTTTGCCGCGTCTTTGACGACAGTCTGATTCTCGGCGGCGAGCAGAAGCGCATTTATGTTTCCTTAGGTCTTTTCTCCATCATCAAGCTGGAGCGCCGGGTACAGCTCCTGATTCCGGCTTATGACTTCTGCGTTCCGCAGAAAGAGTGCGTTGGCGCAACCGACGACAACCCCTGCGACCTGTTTGAACGCATCAGCTTCCCGGTAGATGAATTCTTCCCGCCGGAGAGAAGCGAATTTAATGACGATTTTAGGGCAGGAACACAACCAAAATGCGGCTGTGAATCCTAATTTATCGTGATAACACACAAACGAAAGCAGCATGCCGTCCGGAATGTCCGGACGGCATGCTGCTTAATTCTGATACCGGATATTTTCTTGATTCTCTATCGGATAACAAACAAGCTCCGATCCATCCAGGTCGGCATGATACAGAGAAACCGCAGAAATCTGACGGTTCTGATAGGTGGTATAATAATAAATTCCCTTTGTGGTGTTATAACAGGCAGTATAAATGGTCATCTCATACGCTCCGTTCTCCACCTCGCAGCAGCCGCGTACCTGCTCCACAGAACCGAGCATGTGAAAAAACTGACCTACGCTGTCCGCTTCCCCGTCTCCGGATTTGGAATTTGCACGCACAAATGCCGCCCGGACAAACCGTGACTGAGAGGACAGATCTCCCGGCAGTCCCAAAGCGCCCATTCCGCGGCTGTATGCCGAGAACGGAATGCTTTTGGAAAAGGTGTTTTTAACCTGACGGTTAGAAAGTCCCTGATAGTTATTGAGCGCAAAAAGCTGCTGCTCAAAGGGCGGATTGTTGGTTAAAACTCCTGTCGGATTTTCATAAATCCGGATTCCTCCCTGTACCGACTCCACCACAATTGTTTCTTTTTGATCAGAAAACATCCAGTGCAGCTGTCCGACCGGATAGGCAGGCGAAAACGGCGTATCGGTCAGATTGAATGCTAAAAGCATTCTCCGCACCTCCGAAACATCTGCACAGCAGCCTAAAAGGTACGGAATAAATTCAAACTGCGCAACATTCTCCTTTCCGGGAATCGGCTTTTCATAATGTGCATTTCCCACAAAATTCAGACCTGCCGCCGCAAGCCCCTTTTCGTTTGCCGCATCATAAAAAAGCGGATAACCCTCTGCCACATGCGCCGTTCCAATCATCGCATAATGCGTATTAATCGGATCTCTGTGCCGGAACAAAAATTTAAAGTTCCGCGGCACAATCACAGCCTGTTCCCCATAGGAGCTTTCATAATCCAGCGTTCTCCCAAAATAACAATCCTTTGTTTGATAACTTAATGCTGTACACATTCTGCACACCTCCATCAAATAGTATATACATTTTTCCCGCACTCTAACCCCCGGCGATATTCTCTGGGGGATATTTTCATCTGCCGCTTAAAGGTTTTCATAAAATGCAGCTCATCCCGAAAGCCCACTGAATAGGAAATTTCCTTTACGCTCATCTGTGTTTTTTCAAGCATCCGGCATGCCTCGGAAATCCGTATTTCAATCAGATGCTGTATCATTGGCTTTCCGGTTTCCTGCTTCATCAGTCTGCAAAGATAGGAATGGCTGATCCGGAATGCCCGGCAGATTTCTTCCGCGCAAAGCTGCGGATTCTGATAGTGACGGTGCAGATAGGAAATCACCATGCCGGAAAAGCTTTCCGGCTTCGCCTCTGCTCCGGCGCTGTTCTGTCCCAAAACTGCATAAAAAGCGGACAGCGCGTCGTAATAGCCTGCTGTTTTTTCATCCATTTTCCGCACCAATCCATACATCGCTTCCACTGCTTTCCCTTTTTGCGAAACCACCGGAGTATCTGCGGAAAAACCCAGCATTCTCCCGTAAGTGCCGGCATGAACACCGGTTAATTCAAACCAGACATACTGCCAGAGATCATCCCGGTTCGGATAGTACATAATCGGCAGCTCCGGCGGCAGAAAAAAAAGCTCTCCCGCCTTTGCCGGGCAGCTGACCTCCCCCAGCTTCACCGTTCCGCTCCCGGCTAAAATGACATGCAGCGTGTAAAATTTCTGAATCCGAAACGTTCGGTACGGCATAATAAAGCGGAAATTGTCATATCCAATCGCCTGGATAAAAAAATCCTTTTCAATTGATTTCCGAAAGCTGTAAAACAAGCTATGAATATCCTCAAATTTCTGCACTCTGCACACCCCTTTTTCTCCTATTATACGCACTTCCATCACTCATGTCAAGAAAAAAGATAAAAAAAGACAGTATTCGGATAAGAAAATCCATATACAACTGATCGTGCTTATGGTATGATAAAGAAAAAAACAGAAAGGATGAAGCATATGAAAGAAGTCAGAGTTGCCGTAGTTGGACTTGGTCTTCGCGGAAAGGATAACACAAAGTGCATTTTAAACATTCCGGGCGTCCGGGTTACTGCTGTTTGCGACGTTTACGAGGATCGGTGTCTGGAGGGTATCAAGGTTGTGACCGACAAGGGATTTCCGGCGCCGGAATACAGCTGCGATTACCATGAGGTGATTACCAGAGAGGACGTGGACGCAGTTCTTGTATTCTCCAGCTGGGAGTCGCATGTGACAGTTGCAATCGACGCTATGAAAGCCGGAAAGGCAGTCGGTATGGAGGTTGGCGCAGCAGAGAGCGTGGAGGAATGCTGGAATTTGGTACATACCTGGGAGGAAACTCAGGTTCCCTTTATGTTCTTGGAAAACTGCTGCTATGGAAAAAATGAAATGATGATCCGGAATATCGTCCGCGACGGACTATTCGGAGAAATTGTACACTGTCACGGCGCATATGCGCATGATTTGCGCGAGGAAGTCTCCACCGGAAGAGAAAAGCGGCATTATCGCTTAAATCATTATCTGCATGAAAATCGTGAAAACTACCCGACGCACGAATTAGGACCGATTGCAAAAATTTTGGACATCAACCGCGGAAACCGTATGGTTCGCTTAGTGTCGATGTCCTCAAAATCAGCCGGCTTGAAGCAGTATATTAACGACCGCAAGGACACCTTTGAGAATAAAGATTTGATCGGAAAGGATTTTGCTCAGGGCGATATTGTGAACACGCTGATTCTTTGCGAAAACGGCGAAACCATTTCTCTGACGTTGGATACTACTCTGCCGCGCACCTACAGTCGGGAATTTACGGTTCGCGGAACAAAGGGAATGTATGAGGAAAACGAAAATTTCATTTTTATGGACGGCGAATCGGAGTTTATGCCGATCATCGAAAACTGCAACAACGCAAAAGAATATGAAGAAAAATATCTCCCGGACTGCTGGAAAAACATGACCAAGGAGCAGGAGGAGCTTGGGCACGGCGGCATGGATTATTTTGATTTCTGTGCATTCTTTGACGCACTTCAAAATAATAAGCCAATGCCGATTGATGTTTATGATGCGGCAAGCTGGATTTGCATTAGTCCTCTGACTGCGGAATCCATTAAAAACGGAAATGTCCCGGTTGAAATCCCGGATTTCACCAACGGAGCATGGAAAACCCGTCCGCGTTTTGATGTATAAGAAGAACACTAAAAAAACTCCATCCTGTCAGGTCAGGATGGAGTTTTTTCCTTCTTTATAAATTGTTCCACTTCCTTCAGCGCCGGGATTGACGGCGCAGCGCCCTTTCGGCTTGCTGCAAGACCGGCTGCCGCACTGGCATAATTCATCGCCGCCGCCGGGCCGCATTCAAACAGCTTTGCAATATAATAGCCGGTAAATGTGTCGCCAGCAGCCGTTGTATCCACCGCTGTGACCGGGTAAGCTTTCTGACGGATTTTCTCCTCCTTGTACTGGTAAATTGATCCTTCCTTGCCCAGTGTCAGAACAACATGAAGCTCCGGATACTGCACTTTCACTTTTTCTAAGAAATTCTCTCCCAGAAAATCCTCTGCCTCTGTTTGGTTCAGAATCAGATAATCCACCTGATGCAGATCAATCTCCCGCATCACTGCATTAAAAGGAGACGGGTTCAGGAAAATCTGAAATCCAAGCTCCTTTCCCTTGTGCACCAGATATGGAATTTCGCTGATCTCATTCTGCAAAAGCAACACATCGCCTGGTTCAAAGCTTGAAAAAACAGCGTCAATTTGTTCCCGGCTTACAGCAAAATTTGCGCCGTGATACAGAAAAATACAGTTTTCGCCCGATTCCTCCACCTGAATAATCGCCTGACCGGTGCGTTCCTCCGTTTCCCGGATATGGGAAATATTCACTCCGTTTTCCTGCATAAGCTTTCTTAGCATATCATCGTCCCCACCGACGCAGCCGGCATGATATACCCTTGCCCCCGCTCTGGATAGCGCAATCGACTGGTTCAGTCCCTTACCGCCGGGATACCTCCGAAGCTCCTTTGTCTCAATCGTTTCCCCCGGCCGTACAATATGCTCCACCAAGTATACAAAGTCAAGATTACATGATCCAAAATTCAGAATTTTCATAAGTTCCTCCAAAAAAATATTCATCCGATAATATTATAGCAGATTCTTCTTCATTTTTCAAGTTTTTTTTGCCGCCCGGAAGCTTGAGGGTGTAGCTCCGTATTCCTTATGAAATTTCATCGAAAAATAGTTGCTGTCATGAAAACCGCATAAAAAGGCAATTTCTAAAATACTTTTGCCCGGTTCGTCTGCAAGCAGCCGCTCCGCCTCACGCAGACGCATCATATTGACATATTCGTTAAATCCAAAGCCGGTTTGTTTTTTAAAGCAGCGCGACAAATGCTCCGGACTCACTCCAAATTGCCGCGCTGTTCCTGCAAGAGAAAGATCCGACCGGAAATGCTCCCGGAGATAATGTGTAATTTCCTCCACCATCGTTTTTTTGCCACCCTCCCCCGGCACATAGGTGCGCGAAATCAGACCAAACAGCTCCTTGGTGCAGCACGTTAGCATGACAT
>RQCD01000059.1 GCA_008668455.1 Clostridia bacterium | reverse complement strand
CAGTAGAAATGGTTGTTGATTTTTCAACAGCAACGCCGACTGCGGATATCACATTCTATGATAAGAATAGAGTTCCCTTTGGAAATAAAAAAGTCACGCTGGATGGTATTGACAGTGTGCAGAAAATCTATGTGCAAATGTGGAGTATCGGGAATCTTGCCTACAGTGCACCGAAAAACGTAAGCTTTAAAATTGATGAGTTTGTTGTCGGAGCCTGGCAGGATGTATACACCATGGAAAATGAAACCTATAGTGATAATAACTGCAACTGCGATTATTTTGACGGAAATCTTTCCGGCGCAAACGGGGAAATCTACAAAATCATCTACGAGGCAAAATCATACCAGACCTACTGCCCCGGATGGGCTTTCAAGCTGGGAGACGCAGACACCACAGTTGAACTGTTTTTTAAGGATGTGAAGGATGATCGTGGTGCATTTGACAGAACCTATGCATTTACAGATACCGTAAATCCGTTCAAATTTATTGCGGAAATTCTGATTGATTTCGGTGCAGCAACACCGACCGCGGATATCACCTTCTATGATGAAAACAAGGTTGCATTTGGAAGTAAATCGGTTATTTTAGACGGAATTGACAGTCTGCAAAAAATTTCTGCAAGAGTATGGGATGCAAATGCAGGAACACTTCAATATGCAAGACCAAAAGATCCGAGTCTTCGCATCAGCAGATTCGGACAGGCAGAAAATACAATTGAGCTTGCAGGCGCAACGAAAATGGACAGCTTTGTATCGGTTGATCTGACCATCCAGAACAGCGAAGCAGATTCTCTGCCGTATGCTTTAATTGCAGGCTATTTTAAGGGCAACCAGCTTATCTGGTGTGATCAGGAAACAGGCAGCGTTGCAGCCGGAGATACAAAGAACGGACATGTGTTTATGATTCCGGAGGAAATCAAAGGAAAGTTTGATAAGGTAACCGTTTATCTTTGGAACGGCATGGATGGCTTAGTACCTTATACAGGAGCAGTTGACGCTCAGTAAAACGGAAGATCGCGGCAAAAGAGGGTTTCTCCCTCTTTTGCCCGGCGATAAAAAAACGGAGGGAAGGAATGAGAAATATAAAAAGAATTCTTTGCGGTATTGCTGCCGCAGCAATGGCGGTGACTTCGCAGAATTTTGTCTTTGCAAAGGCAAAAAATTATGCCATGATTGAATTTGGTTATGGCGAGCCGGTTTTAACCAATATTGCAAAATGGATACCGGTAGGCGCAACCAATGCAAAAATGAAGGCAACCTATGCCGGCGGCGATTGGGGCTATAGCACAGATCGCGGAAATATGCTCGGCTTGGGTACAAACTATGGTGTTCTGATTGACATTGACGATTCTTTTATGAAAAATGTTGAGCCGGGGCAAAAAGTGAAGCTGACGATAGACTATTGGGACGGAGCGCATCCGTCCATGCCGGGAGATTATGCAGAGGGTGACGAGCTTTATGCCAGAATCCGTACACATTACGACTCCAACGGAACAGGTGACCGGATTCCGCAGGACGGCGACGGAATCACTCATCTGACTGAGGATATCCGAATCCGCAACCGCGGAATATGGAACCGCGCAGAATTCATATTAGATGATTTCAAAGCCGGAAACGGCATCATGAACAGCTGGGATCTTGAAGTGACCGATTGGGGCGGTCAGATTAACCTTGTCCGGAATGTGATTTATAAATCAATTAAGGTTGAACCGGTTGCGGTAACGGATGAGGACGCGCTTGCACTCACAGACAGAATTAGCCTGGGCGTGCCGGGAAATATCGAGTCCATGGAAAAGGATCAGTTTTCTTTAAGCATTCCGATGCAAAATACGTCAAAGAAAGAAATTTTTGTTGATTGGAGCTTTGATGTTTATAATGAAAATAACAATCTGATTGATACATTCGGATATACCTGCACTTTGGCAGCAGGAGAGAAGCGCACCGATACCAAAGCGTTTCAGAATCCGAAACGGTATGGCGTCTACAGTATTGCAGCGACCGCGTCCGTTCGGATCGGAGATCAGACTTATACAAAGTCTTTCGGAAGCGAGAATTTCTCCGTCATGGTATATAATTCCGACCGGAATGACGATCTTGGTGTCAATGTGCATGTCATTGGCGGCGGACTGGGCGAGACAAAGCCTGTGATCGAGTCCATTCAAAATGCCGGAATCGGCTGGGTGCGTGAGGCGAACCATCAGGGTCTGACCTATCAGGAAAGCACAAACACATGGACGATGAACCAAAAACAGCTGGAGGATTTAAAGTATATCAGCGAAAGCGGAATCAAGGTGCTGCTGCAGATCTGGGGACCGCGTTCTTTGTACTATGACGGAAATTCTAATATTCCGCTCACCGACAGCGATCTGATCAAATTCAAGTCCTGGTGCGAGGCGATCGTTGCGGCAACACACGAATATGTGGATGTTTATGAGGTATTTAACGAACCGTCCACCACCATGTTTGCGTCCGACTTCACCGGAAATCAGGGCGAGGCATATACAAAGGCGCTAAAAATTGCCTATGACGCAGTCAAGGCAGTTGATCCGTCTATCCCGGTTGCAGGCTTGGTTTCCTCCGATTGGGAAAGCAATTTTATCCGTCAGGCATATGCCGCAGGCGCGTACAATTATATGGACATCTTCACCGGTCATAAATATCCTTTCCAGGGAACTTTTTATTCCCAGGAGCTGCTCACAAAAAGCGGAAAAGAGCCGTTAGTTTCTTTGACCAGAGAATATACAGATAAAGAATACGACGGTTACTGGGCAACGGAATACGGCTTAAATTCCTACAACAGACTGGTTGAAGGCGAGCATACCGGAAAAAGTGCCGCTCCATGGGGTGATGAAGCTTGGAATACAACGTTTAAAATGGGGTATGAGCATTTTATGCCGCGCCGTGCGCAGGCAAGAGGTCTTGTGCTTGGCTATGCTGTCACGCAGGGAATGGAAAATTCCTTTGACAAGCTGTTTGTACATAATGTAATCGATTTTTCGGATCAGACCGAATATGAGCATAACTGGGGCTTGTTAAATTCCTACACCGGCATGAACGGCTACACCCCCTATAGCGCAAAGCAAAGCTTAGTGGCAACAGCGGCATATAATCATTTTATTGATGATACCTCGGTTGTAGCAGGATTTTTAAATGAGGATCTGCCGCGGAAAAATGAATGGAATAAGCTGATGGCATTCTGGTTTGACAATTCCGGCAATCCGGAATTTGACCGTGATGTGATCATGATTCAATCCGAGATTAAGGAGTCGGCTTATGCCACACTGTCCCTCGGCTGCCCGGAGCTTGAGGTATACGATATGTATGCAAACCTCCTGGGAACAATGAGATCAGAAAACGGCATTTATTCTTTAAATGTCTCACACGAACCGTATTATCTGGTAGGAGATTTTTCAGAGCTTTCCTATCAGGGGGTTGCTACCGAAACGCGTTCGGACGGCAAGGTTTATACCGTTCTTCCGATCAGCGAAACCACATTTGAGGATTGTGTCCCGGACGGCACAAGAAGCTTTTCGCTTTCCAATCTTTCTGCCGGTGATCAGGTAATTGCAGATGGCTTAGAGATTTCCTCAATCAGCGGAAATGTTGTCACCTTAAAAGTACCGCATTTATACACCGAGCGTGCCTATGGCCATATCAGAGTACTGGATGAGACGGGAACTCTGAAATTCTATACGACTGTGGAATTGAGAATGCAGATTCCGGAGCTGTTTGTGAGCGTCGGTCGTGATGAAATTACGGTATCCTCCATGGCAGAAACCGGAGGCAATGATTCAGCAGTATTGGCAACGGATTCAGAAGAAAATATCATTGGAATCGGACAAAAGCGTGCAAAAGAAAGTGGTATCATTGAGTATACTATGGAGATTCCGGATATCGCGTCCCGAAGCTGTAATTTAAGGCTGTATAACGGAACGTCAATCTTTTCCCAGCAGCTTTTACCCGGCTTTGAATATGCATATACCTGTTATCTCAATGGAACACCGGTTTCCTTTTATCAATTAACTGCCGCAGATTTATCCGCACAGGATCAATTAATGATTCGGCTGAAACTGACCAACCGTACCGGAGCAGAGAATCCAAAGCTCATGATTTCCGGAGCGTTCTATTATGAAACCTGCAGTCTTTTATCCGCTTACGCCGCCATGCCAGACTGATGGGAAAACGGACAGGAAACTCTGACCTTTACCATGACCGCGACAGAAAATATGAAGCAGATGAAATTTTTTGTCTGGGATCAAAATCAAAGACCGCAAAGATCAACGTTATATTAAGATAGGAGAGAATAAGATGAAAAAAAGATTGCAAAAATGTGCCGCATTCATCAGTGCATGTATCATGCTTTCTGCAAATGCGTCCGCGGCAGAGCATTTTTCGGTGACAGAAGATTTTGCAAAGAATCAACTGATCGTCAGCGGAGCTGGAATCGACGGTGAGCAAATTCTTTATCAGATTTTGCAAAAAGGAAAAAACTTTTCAGACTGGACAAAGGGCGGCGATCCGAATACATTTATCCTTTGGCAGGGTCAGCAAACATCCGACGGAAGTATTTCTTTTACGATTCCGTACAGTGAGGAGTTAAACGCAGGTACTTATCAGGCAAGAATGATTTCCGATATGCGGGATGATATGGGTGGAGAAGCGCTTGCGCTTGTGGGCACAAAAACCTATTCCGATGCGGTGCTTGCGATGAAAAAAGCTGCTGTTGATCAGGATTATACAACATTTCAGTCTTGTATCGACGGAGGGGATCAGGATGTTTCTCCGGTTGGTTTTGACTTAACGGTTTACAAAAAACTGATTCAGGGAAGCACCCCGGAAAAGCTTTTTGCGGCCTATATAAAGCATGTTGCTGCAGACGCAAATTTTGGTACAGACAAGGTGTTTGATGAAACAGCACAAAAGGAAAGAAGTGAGGCATTTCATACCTATATGCTGATGGAGGCTTTCAAGCAGAAGGGAACGATTACCGATCTGAAATCCGAGCTTCTCAAAACAGAGCTTGTCACGAAGGAGCAGACGCTTTGGAGCAATCTTGGCAGCTGCTTAAAAACAGACGGCGAATGGACATACTTCTTGGGAAAAATGGAATCTGCCGCAGGCAGCCTTTCTGATTTTGCCAGCTTGAAAACGGCTTTGATTCATGCGCTGATTCTGACCGAAACGCGCTATGCAGACGGAAATGACATTCAGAATGTGTTGAGTACCCTGGGATATGGCAGTACCATTGGCATTTCCTCGCCAACTACAAACAGCAAGGTTTATACGGCGATGAGCGGAAAAGACTATACCAATATCGACGCGTTTAAGAACGCTTATAACAGCTATCTTTCGCAGTATTCCGCAAAGGATGGCGGCGGATCAAAAAGCAGCTCTGGGAGCGGAGATGTATACTATCCCGGAAAGCTTGACCGGACAGATCAAACCAGTGAAACCAAAAAACCGATTTAGGTTGAATTTGTGGATATTGAGGGGATTACCTGGGCGCAGGAGGCAATTATCGCGCTTGCCGATCAGGGTATTTTAAGCGGTAAGGAAAACGGATATTTCGATCCGGATGGCAATGTAACCAGAGAGGAATTCGCAAAAATTCTTGTCTGCGCAGCCGGTTATGAAAATGAGAGCTTTTTGGAAAATCATTTTTCCGATATTCCGGAGGACGCCTGGTATTGCAAGTTTGTTAATATCGCATACGAAAAGGGACTGGTACACGGAATCGGAAACGGCAGCTTTGGCGTTGGGATGCAGATTTCCAGACAGGATATGGCGGTTATGATCTGTAATGCACTAAAGCAAAAGGGTACAGAGCTGCCGGCGGGAGAATTAACCTTCCACGATCAGTCTGCAATTGCAGAATATGCACAGACGGCCGTTGCGGCATTGGTTGCGATGGGCGCAGTCAGCGGTGTAAGCGAAACGGAATTTCAGCCGCTTGGCAATGCAACCAGAGCGCAGGCAGCAAAGATCATTTACGGCGTATTAGAAAAATTGCAATAAGGAAAGAGAGGAAAGCCTGATGAAAAATGTTTTTAAAAAGCTTCTTTGCGTGCTAATGGCGCTGACTGTTTTTTCCGGATTCCCGATCTATGCAGAGGATCAGCAGCAAGCAATCGGTACAGAGGTTTTAGAGGCAATGGAAATTCTGCGCGAGCTTGAAATTATTGGCGACTATTATGATTACAATATGAACCCGGACGAAACGGTTACACGGGCGGATTTTGCAGTTGTGGCTGCAAAATCCTTAGGCGCAAAGGTTTCCGACAGACAGAACACAACATACTATTATGATGTTCCGCCGTTTCATTATGCGTGTGCAGAGATTAACGCGCTGACCGATATGGGACTTGTGACAGGATATGATAAAACGAGCTTTCACCCGGATGATACCATGGAAACGGCAGCAGCATGCCGGATTCTTTTAACGGCGCTTGGCTATGAAAAAACTGCGGAGCGTGACGGAGGATATCCTTACGGCTATCTGAAGCATGCAAGAGAATTAAAACTTTTAGACGCATCTCAAACTTCTTCCGAGCTGACGCGCGGAGTGATGCTCACAATGCTTTATGAGGCTTTGAAAGCGCCGATGATAACTCCGAAGGTTACCTCGTCGGAGGGACGGATTGAATACCAAAAGGATGAGGATAAAACTATCCTTGCAGTCAGCCATAAAGCATACTATCATAAGGGAATTGTGGATGGTGTGAATAAAAGCTCATTTAACGGAACGGTATTCTCGAAGGAGAACGAGGTTGAGATTGACGGAACAGTTTACGAAAGTACCGTTGACCTTTCTGATTTCCTGGGAGAAGAAATTGAATATATCGAAAGAAAATTAAAAGAGGATGATGACGGCGAGGTGATCTGGGCAAAAAGAACCGGAAAAACCGAGGTGATCCGGATTGCAGCAGATGATTTTGAAAGCTTTGACGCAGAAAGCTACCGTCTTTCCTATGATAACGGTTCTTCCCGTTCTAAAAGCATTCAGTTAAAACGAGGCTTGCAGCTGATCTATAACGGCGGTCTGATTACCAATCATGTCAGCGACCGGATTAACGATCGATGCGAGCTGAAGGTGATTGCAGACAAGGATGGCTATAGTCGTGTTGTTGCAAGAAAAAAGAAAAATATTGTGGTAAAAAGCGCAGATACGACAAATGAGATCTTTAATGATTTTCTGACTCCGTCGCATCCGTTTGAGCTTCATTCAGAAGATCGGCAGTATTTCCGGATTCAGAAAGGCGGAAGCGGGGATGTCAGCGTTTCGGATATTAAGGCAGATGACGTGCTGACCGTTTATGAATCCTACTATGAAGCGCCGGAAACCTATGGAAGCCATATTGAAGTCATCATTACTTCAAACAAGGTTACCGGAGCGATTGAGCGTTCGGAAGAAATCGACGACCACCGGTATGTCACCGTTGGCGGAGTTTCTTACAAGGATTTGACCGGAAAGAAATTTACCATCGGAGAAAATGCCACGCTTTATATTGACGCAGACGGCGAAATTGCCTATGCAAAAACCTCTCCCTCTACCAGCTTTGCGGCATACCTGATCAAAGGCAATCTGTCGGATGAGGAGGATCAGTATGAATATATTTTAAGAATCAAAATGCTCAAAGAGGACGGCAACGTGGAAACACTCATATGTGCACAGAAATTAAAGCTGGACGGAGAAACCTATAGAAAGCCGGAGGTTGTGTTTGATGAGCTGACCAGTACGACTGAGACCGGGAAAAAGTTTGTTCCGCAGCTGGCATTAATCAAGGTAAACCAGGAGAATGAAGTGATCTCTATTGACCGTGCAGATCCGTATGAGGGCGATGGAACGCTCCGAAAGTCCATTCCAAGAGGCGGCATGACCTATAAGGGAACAGGCTATATCGGATCGGACGCAACCAATGTCGGGGCAATTGATTCAAATACGGTTGTCTTTAAGATTCCAACAAAAACAATGCTTGATGCAGGAATTGAGACAGATGGCGACTATGTGATCGGAACAAGCGGCATTAAGGATAACGAGTGGATTACTGCAACGGCATACCGTACCACCGAAAAGAAAGCGGCAGCGGAAAAATATCTTGTTGTGGAGCATTCCGGAAGTGCAAGCCCTGAACCCTGGCCGATCCTGGTACAAAAAATCACCTATACACTGGACGCTGATGAACAGGCGCTGGCAACGGTGATCGGATACAACGGCTATAATCAGGTGAGCATTCAGATTCCGGATGGCGCTGAATGGAAAAAGAAAGGCGCAGCATGGCAGAATGGTAAGCCGGAGGACTTGAAACCGGGCATGGTTCTGCTGCTACCGACGAATGCAAGGGGTCAGGCAACGATGCTGGATCTGATTTATGATCCGAATAACCGGGCAAATTATTATAAAACAGCAGGCTTCAATGATTTGACCAATGAGGTCGGAATCGTGGAGGATACCGGGGATGGTATTTTATCCTTGAAAATCGGAGAAAGATCCATTATGGTTAAGGATGAATCAGCAGATGTTTTAATCTACGATCTGAACGGCGGTAAAAATCCAATCCATAAGGGCAGCGTGACCGAGGCAAAATGCTATGACGATTCCTATGATCAGTCGAATCCGGATACCTATTCAGACGCAGTGGTGTTCCAGTATCAGCGATGGGCAAGAAGAATCTACATCTTCAAATAAAAACTTAGGTTTTGCAATACTTTTGGAAAATGATCATTTTCAAAGAGACATCGAGGATGAGCGTTTATCTCCGGACATAGCGCTCTGTCTGGGTCAGACCGGAACATTGGGAGAGCTTGAACCGAAACCTCATCCGTGGCTCTATGCCGAAACGGCAAGAGTGGGATTGGGGATTCCGTTCAAGCGGCGGCATAAGGTGATCGGAGCAGAGGATTCGTCTGCCGGTATTGTCTCAATTAAGCTTGCAGGTTTTTGCTGCGTTGGTATATCCGGCGGCAATATAGAACAGGCAGGTGTCGGAGAGATGTGCGATTACCGCATTAACGGACTGATGGATGTTTTGGACATTATAAATAAATAGAAGTAAAAGGGGATGTCAAAAAGAGTGTCTATGCCTTTAAACGGTCTTTGTCTTTTGACATCCCCTTTTTGTATTTTGAGGGGGACATGCCTATAATTGCTTTAAAAGCGCGGTTAAACGAACGCACATTTAAAAAACCGCAATGATCGGCTATAGCGGCAACCGTGCTTTCGGAATTTAATAATTCCGGAATGGAGCGTTCGATTCGGTAGGCGGTTAGATAATTGTAAAACGTCTGTCCGGTAATTTCTTTAAAATAATGGGCGAAATAGTATTTGGAATATCCGCAATACTGTGCAATGTCAGCGAGCGAAAAGGAATCTTGGTAATGCTTTTCTATGTACTCGCTGCTTTTTTTTAGGATTGACAGGGTGGCAATATTCTTTTTTCGCTTTTCTGTATTCAATTTATATATTTTATCACAGCACAGAATCTGATACACGATTTTACTGGAAACAGAGCTGACAAGAAAGGAATATCCTTTTTTTCTGTTTTCTGCTGCATATTTTAGACTTTTAATACTTTGCATCAGTTCGGTATTCAATTGGGTTGATGCCCGCATGACGGCAGGAGAAATTCTAAGTGAGAAAAAGTCAATATCTTCTACGGAATCATTGCAGCTAATCTTTATCACATAAGTGTGATTTTCTTTCGGAGATGAAAAGCTATGAATTTCGCCGGGCATAAAGATGCAAATATCACCGGCAGAGGCGCAGAATTCTTCATTTTCACACATGACCAAAACCTCTCCTAAAATGACAGCGACAATTTCGATTTCCTCGTGAAAATGAGAAAAATAATTTAGGTTTTGCCTGTCAAAATCCATGTATGGATAATTTAATTTTGCCTGATTTACTTTTTCAAAAAAAATATCATTCATTCTTAAAATCTCCCTTTCAATTTGCAGCTGATTCCACCAATTGCTATTATATCATTTGTTTGATAAAAAAGCAATATCTGTCGCATATAAAGCTATAATTGTTCTTGAAAATACAGTGTAATTGTGATAAGATAAAATAAAAAAAAGCGAGGTTATGGCAATGACAGAGCAGTTTTGCAATATTTCAAAAATAAACTACGAAGGACCAAAGTCCAAGAATCCGTTTGCCTTTAAGTTCTATAACAAGGACGAGGTGATCGGCGGTAAAAAAATGAGCGAGCATTTAAAGTTTTCTATGGCATATTGGCATACGCTTGTTGCCGACGGCACGGATATGTTCGGCGTGGGCACGATTGACAAAAGCTTCGGCAAGAAAGAGCCGATTGAAATTTATAAGAACAAGGTGTATGCTGCATTTGAAATGATGCATAAGCTTGGGATTGAATATTTTTGCTTTCATGACCGGGATATTGCCCCGGAGGGAGAATCTCTTGCAGAATTTCAGCAAAATCTTGACATCATCGTGCCGATCATCAAAGAGCAGATGCAGCAATATGGGATCAGGCTTTTGTGGGGCACGGCAAATTGCTTTGCAGCACCAAAATATATGCATGGAGCGTCTACCTCCTGCTGTGCGGATTCCTTTGCATATGCTGCGGCACAGGTGAAAAAAGCGATTGATATTACGATTGAACTTGGCGGAAAAGGGTATGTGTTCTGGGGCGGCAGAGAGGGTTATGAAACGCTCTTAAATACCGATATGTCCCTGGAGCAGGATAATTATGCACGGTTTTTAGAAATGGCAGTTGCATATGCAAGAAAGAAAGGCTATGACGGAGATTTTTATATTGAGCCGAAACCGAAAGAACCAACAAAGCACCAGTATGACTTTGACGCGTCGACCGTACTTGCCTTTCTCAGAAAATACGATCTCCTAAAGGATTTCAAATTGAACATTGAGGCAAACCACGCAACGCTTGCCGGGCATACGTTTGAGCATGAGCTTTGCGTGTGCAGAATCAACCACGTTCTCGGCTCGGTGGATGCCAATCAGGGTGACTGCCATTTGGGCTGGGACACCGACCAATTCCCAACCGATGTTTACAGCACCACCTATGCTATGCTTGAAATTCTGCGTGCCGGCGGTTTCACAAACGGAGGTCTGAACTTTGACGCAAAAACAAGACGCGCATCCAACACAATTGAGGATATCTTCCTTGCACATATTGCCGGAATGGATGCGTTTGCACTGGGTTTAAGAAATGCATATCAGCTGATTGAGGACGGCAGAATTGACGAGCTTGTGAAAAAGAGATATGCCTCCTACAACAGCGGAATCGGAAAAAAGATTGTTGCAGATCAGACTGATCTTGAGGAATTATCGGAGTATGCCCTTTCCTTGAAAGAGGTGAAGCCGGAAAGCGGACGGCAGGAGTATTTGGAGAGCATTGTCAACCAAATCATTTTTAATAGGGAGTAAGCCTATGAAATATTTAATCGGAATTGATATCGGAACCTCCGGCACAAAAAGTGTTTTGTTTGATACGGAGGGTAACACGATTGCATCGGCAACGGCAGAGTATCCGCTCTATCAGCCGGAAAACGGCTGGGCAGAACAAAATCCGCAGGACTGGTGGAATGCTGTTTGCAGCACCTTAAAAGAAATTTCAAAAAAGGCATGCGGCGAAATCTGCGGAATCGGACTTTCCGGGCAAATGCACGGACTGGTGATGTTAGATGAAAAGAATGAGGTTCTCCGGAATGCGATTATTTGGTGTGACGGCAGAACGGCGAAAGAATGCAGTGAGATCGAAAGCATGATCGGACACGACCGGTTGCTTGAAATTACCGGAAATCCGGCATTGGCAGGCTTTACCGCGTCCAAAATCATGTGGGTGAAAAAGCATGAGCCGGAAAGCTTTAAGCGCTGCCGGCATATCCTGCTGCCAAAGGACTACATCCGATATATGCTGACCGGTGTATACGCAACCGATGTGTCGGACGCGTCCGGAATGCAGCTTTTAGATGTGGGCAAACGATACTGGAGTGATGAGGTGCTGGAGCAATTGGGGATTGACCGGGATTTACTTGCAAAGGTGTATGAAAGTCCGGAAGTGACAGGATATGTGAGCGAAGCTGCATCAAAGCTGTGCGGACTGAAAGGGGGAATCCCGGTTGCGGCAGGAGCAGGGGATAATGCCGCTGCTGCGATCGGCACAGGTGTCTGCGAAAACGGAAAAGCGTTTACAACCATCGGTACAAGCGGTGTTGTTTTTGCGCATACCGATGAGATGATTTTTGACCCAAAAGGCAGAATCCATACATTTTGCTGCGCTGTTCCGGGGGCATGGCATGTGATGGGCGTGACCCAGGCAGCAGGACTTTCGCTCAGCTGGTTTAAAAATCAGTTTGCAGGAGATTTATCCTATCGTGAGATTGACAATCTTTGCGAAAACATTCCCATTGGCTCTGACAAGCTGATCTATCTTCCATATCTTATGGGAGAGAGAACGCCGGTTTTGGATACGAATGCAAGAGGGGTATTTTTCGGATTGTCAGCAATGCACACAAGGGCACATATGGCAAGAGCGGTGATGGAGGGGGTTTCCTATTCTCTGAAAAACTGTCTGGATGTGCTTTGTGAGGTAGGTGTTGCAGCAGCTGATATGGCATTGTGCGGAGGCGGCGCAAAGGGAAGCTTTTGGCGCGGTATGATTGCCGATTTATTCAATATGCCGGTCAAAATCATGCAGTCGGAGGAAGGACCTGCACTTGGCGCGGCAATCCTGGCAGGGTGCGCAGCCGGTATTTTTAAAGACGTTTCCGATGGCTGCGGACGGATTGTGAAAGTAAAAAAGGAGCAGCAGCCAAATGAGAAAAATCATGCGGAATACGAAAAATATTATCAGGTATATAACAGTCTGTATTCGTCATTGAAAAGCAATTTTTCCATGCTTGCGGATTTAGATAAATAAAAGAAAGGATTGATTTTATGAAGTGGATTTCAACAACGGAAAATGAAAAATGGTCGGAAGAAAACCGGTTCTCTGAAAAAGAGGGCAAAAAGCTTGTGATCGGCGAAAAAATCGGAAAACCGTTGTATGGATGGGGATGCTGCATTAGTGAAATATGCGCAAAGGCGGTTTTCGGACTTTCGGAGGAAAAGCAAAAAGCAATCTTTGACGAGCTGTTCGGAAGTGACGGCTGCGGCTTTGATTATTGCCGTCTGTCTATCGGAGCAAACGATTTTGCGGAAAGCTGGTATAGCTATAACGAAATTGACGGCGATTACGAAATGAAAAACTTCTCCATTGAGCGCGATCAAAAATACATCATTCCGGCAATTAAAGAGGCGCAAAAACGTTCTCCGGAAATCATGTTCTACGCATCGCCCTGGAGTCCTCCGACTTGGATGAAATTCCCAAAGGCATGCAATTACGGAAAACTGGTGCAGACGGATAAAAATCTGAAAGCATATGCACTTTATTTCAAAAAATTTATCGAGGCATATCAAAATGAAGGAATCAAAGTATCACAGATTATACCGCAGAATGAATTTTTTGCGGATCAGAAGTTCCCGTCTTGCGTATATAACGAGGAGGAGCTGGAAAACTTTATTGCAAATTATCTGATTGATGAAATCGGAGATATGGCGGATATCTGGTTCGGAACGATCAACGGTCCGGATCCGTTTAGTCCGTATGGCATGCATAACGGTTTCTTGAATAAAATTATGCAAAATCCGAAATGCAGGGAGCATCTTAAGGGCGCTGCATATCAGTGGTGCGGAAAATATGCCATCATGCAGGCGCAGGAGGATTATCCGGAGCTTGATTTGATTCAAAGCGAATGTCAGTGCGGCGACGGGGAAAACACTTGGGAACATGCAATCTATACCTACGAATTAATGCATCATTATTTCCGATTCGGAGCAAAAGCGAATGTTTACTGGAACATGGCGCTGGAAAATGAAGGCTTAAGCACCTGGGGTTGGCGGCAAAATTCGCTGATCAGCGTAAAGGACAGCGCATATACATTCAATCCGGAATTTTATCTGTACAAGCATTTTTCGCATTTTGTGAAGCGCGGAGCGGTGATGCTGAAAACAACCGGAGAATTTTCCTCTAACACAACTGTGTTCGAAAACCCGGACAATTCACGCGTTGCAGTCGTTATGAATCCGTTTGCGGAGGAAAAGGTATTAACGCTTGAGAATAAAAACTATGTTTTAAAACCGCGCTCCTTTCATACAATTATTTTGTAATTGCTTGCAGAAGCTGACAGCGTCTAAGGACATTGTGCCTCGGACGGTGTGAAAAATACAGAAATGCTTTGCAGCATTGGATGAACTTGAAAAACCGTACCTTTTGGCAATAATTCAGCAACAGCTGATATGAAACAAAGTGAAGCCGGTATATAAAATTTTACGGAAGATATTATTGCGGATGTGGTTTTAATATGAAAGTGCAAAAAGTGATTTAAAAAGAAAAAATGCGTATTGCTGTGTCCTATTAAAAAGATATAATTAGATTATAAAATGATAGGAGGGAGCATATGAAGAAAATACTAAGCGTATGCCTTGCTTTAGCACTTTTAATTGGGGTTACGGAACTAAATGCCGCAGCAGATGATGAAGGTATCATAAATTTTGCGACTGACAATACAGAAGTCGGCGCAAAGACATATACAACCGCAGAGCTTTGCTGCCGCATTGCCAGGATTCTTGCCGGACTTCTGCTTCATTTGAGCGCTACGAAAGATTGCTATGCTGAACCGCACCTTTCTCTTTGTGCCAATGCCGCTTGCGGTGTTTGCGGCGCTTTACTTTTTATGTGCTGCTGTTTGGCTGCACAATCTTCCTGCTGTGATTATTATGGCTGTTTTTGGTGCAGCACATATGACGGTGTCGATATAATTTATTTTAAAGATCATTAAAATTTTTCCTAAAACCCTTGACAAGTAACCGT
>RQCD01000073.1 GCA_008668455.1 Clostridia bacterium | reverse complement strand
TGATTAAAACGGGGCTCCAGATATTATTTCAGATGCAGCCGGATTTCAAACGCTCACGGATTTTTTTCCGTGATGTCTGCGGTTCCGGCAGCAGCAAGAGTGATTCCGTTTTGTTCCTTTAATACCTGCCCGGCAGACAAAATCCGTTTTTTCGACACGTCCGCAAATGCCCGGTCTAAGAGCAGCTTATGATCGTTCCAGTCGTTCGGCGCATGCAGCGTCACGGCGATTAACAGGATCCCGTCCCGTTCTGCGGCGCTCACTAAGCATCTGCCGGTCGTTTTGGTGTACCCGGTTTTTACACCCAATGCACCCTCATACTGATCTAGCAGCTTATTGTGGTTTTTTAAATAAATTATCTGACCGCCGGGGGTTGTGATTGTTTTTTTTCTGGTGGAGACAATTTTGCAAAATTCCTCATTTTTCATTGCATAGGCAGTAATTTTTGCAAGATCCTGCGCTGTGGTATAATGTCCGTCCTGATCAAGTCCGCTGGGGTTTTGAAATTGGGTATGCTCTGCGCCAATGCTTTTTGCTTTTTGGGTCATCTGCTGTGCAAAGTCTGCCGTATTGCCGCCTAAAAACTCAGCAAGGGCGACTGCTGCGTCGTTGCCGGAATTGAGCATTAAGCCGTAAGCCAGATCGGAAACCGAAATGACCTCTCCGCACCGGAGATACAGAGACGAGCCCTCCTGCCGCTCGGCATTTTTTGAAACGGTGACCAATTCCTCGCCCTTTCCGGATTCAATTGCCAAAAGCGCCGTCATGATTTTGGTGGTGCTCGCCATGGCATGCTCCTTTTCCGCATTTTTAGAATAAACCACCTCGCCTGTTTCTGCCACCATGACACACGCACACTCTGCGGAAATGTCCTCCGCGAAAACATTCGGACACAAAAGAATGAAAGCGCAAAGAAAAGAAAGCGCATTTTTCATAAAAAAACCACCTCTCAATAATTTATGAGGCGGTTTTCTGTATTATTCAAAAAGTTTCCGAAGCTCCTCGCGGCTTAATGCGGAAATCAGACTGGTGTTTTCCTCGATAATCCGGTCGGCAAGATTGCGTTTTTTTTCGGAAAGCTTTAAAATCTGCTCCTCAATCGTTCCCTTGGTTGCCAGCTTGATAATCTGCACTGCCTTCGTCTGTCCGATCCGGTGAGCACGGTCGGACGCCTGATCGGTAACTGCCGGATTCCACCAGGGATCATAATGTATCACCATGTCCGCACCGGTGAGATTTAAGCCTGTTCCTCCGGCTTTTAAAGAGATCAGAAAAACGTCTCCCTCGCCGCCGTTAAAACGGTCAGCAAGCTCAAGCCGCTGTGCAGACGGCGTAGAGCCGTCTAAATAGAAATAGCTGATTCCTGATTGCCGCAGCTGTTCCCCGATGATCGCAAGCATGGAGGGAAACTGTGAAAATACCAGCACCCGGTGTCCTGCATCCTTGCCAGAGCTTAAAAGCTCCTCTAAAAGCAAAAGCTTTCCGCTTCCCTTCTGGTAGTCCTCGTCGATCAGCTTCGGATGGCAGCAGATCTGCCGCAGACGGAGCAGGAGCGAAAGAATCCGGATGGTGTTCTCGCCGCCGGAAAGATAGGCGTCTGCTTCTTTGCGTGCTGCCGCAAGATAAGCGCTGTACATCTTCTGCTGCTCCGGTTCTAATGGAGCATAGACGTTATTTTCAATCTTCTCCGGCAGCTCGGACAGCACATCCGCCTTCATCCTGCGCAGAATAAACGGATGGACGCGGTTTTTTAAGTCCTCTCCTGCCGGACTGCCGCCATCACGCAGGAGCGGACGTTCATATTTTTCTAAAAAGCTCTGATGTGTGGAAAGATACCCCGGCATCACAAAGTCAAAAATTGACCATAGCTCCGAAACGGTATTTTCAATCGGCGTGCCGGTCAGGGCAAAGCGTCTGTCTGAACGGAGCTTTTTTGCCGCGATTGCATTCATTGTCCGCGGATTTTTAATATATTGCGCTTCATCTAAAAAGCAATCGGAAAAATGCTTTTTCTGGTATAAATCAATATCGCGCCTCAGGAGTGCATAGGAGGTAATCAAAAAGTGAAAGCCGTCGGTATTTTCCAGGGAATGCTCGCGCTCCTCTCTTGTTCCGTCGATAATTTTTACTCTTGCCTCCGGGGTAAACCGCTCAATTTCCTGAAGCCAGTTATAGGTTAAGGCGCTCGGCGCAACGACCAGAGCCGGCTTTTCGGGTTTCTCGCTCATCACAAATGCAATGACCTGAAGTGTTTTTCCAAGACCCATATCATCTGCTAAAATACCGCCCATGTCCAGTGCAGAAAGCTGGGTCATCCAGTCGACCCCGTCCTTCTGATAGCCGCGCAGAAGCGTGTTTAAATGCTCCGGCAGCGTTGCATGAAGATTTTTTACCGATTCCTCCAGCCTTAAAAATGCCTCCTCCGCCTGGAGTTGTCCCTGTCCGGTAAGGCTCATTAAATAGAGCATATACCGCTTGGAAAAGGTTTTTTCCTGCTTTTTCAGTTCGTCCGGGGAAAACTCCATCTGCCCAAGCATGGAAAGCAGAGGATGATTTTTTTCTAAATCAATAAAGCTGCCGTCCTGAAAACGGTAAAATTTATGCTCCTCCCGAAGCGCGGATAACAAGGAGGAAAGCTCCTCCGGGGTAAGATCAGTATCAAAATCCACCTTTAGAAGGTCGATTTTTTCGTCATATTCCACGCGTGCCTGGATCTTGGGCGTCCGTTCGCGCAGCATTTCGGTAAAGGCATTGCTCATCACCACTGTCGCAAGCTTTGAAAGCTCCGGAAGATCTTCCCGGAAGAACCGGTAAATTGCCGCGTTTCCCTCTAAGGAATAGGTATTTTCCGAAAGGGAAAAATCCCGGAAATGCCTTAGAATATTTTCTTCTTTCTCATACTGGCGAATCAGAATTTTTCCGCTGTAGCTCTGCTCATAGGGGAGCCGCAGCGAAACGCTGCCGTAATGCGCAATTACCACGGCGGTGATTCCCCGGTCCTTACAGTCCAAATAAAGGTCAAAGGCAGCATTTTCGTCTATAATGACTTCTTCTACCCCCTGCAAAACCACGCCGCGGCGGTTTTTCAGCATGGGGAGAATTTTTTCTGCAAATTCTAAGCGGTGGTTTTTGGAAAAATCAATCTCTGTCCGCTTTTTTTCAATCACAGCATGGTAAATCGGCATAAACCAGCTGCGCCATTTCTCCGAGGTGCGGTATATCTGTCCGTCGCAGAAAAACCATTCTCCGTCCGGCAGGAGCGCCGATCCGCTCTCGGTCACAGTCAGGCTGATATTCTCGTCCGTTGCCGTCACATCCACCGTAATATCCGGATCCTCCTCTAAAATCACAGCGTCCGAAAGCTGTATCCCGTCAATCACAAGCTCGCAGTCGAACTGTCCGATCAGAGGGAACAGCCGTTTTGCGGTGTACGCGCCAAAGGTGGTTTCGGTCAGTCTTGGGGTGTAGTAAAGCGCCTGACTCGACTTGTTTTCATAGCTTTCCGCTAAAATCTGCAAAACCTCCTGCTCTGCCGGCGGAAAAATAAACAGGTGCGGATCAATGGAATGATGCCGGGAAATTTTAAATTCCTTTTTCTGAATGTATGCCTCTAAAAAGCTCTCCACACCCTTAATCGGTTCTAAATACTTTGTTCCCAGCCGGATCACCGATGAGTAGGTACAGCTGCCGTCCGTTGTGCGTGAAATCCGGAGCGTTAAGCCTAAATGGCATTGCTCCCTCCGGCTGAGCTTCTCATATTCACTGCAAAGTCCGGCGGCAAGACGGTCGTTTTCGTTCTGTGCGCCGTCGCCCGATTGCTCCAAAAGCTCTGCCTGACGCATTTTCAGCGTGGCAACAATATGCTTGCAGGCAACCCCCATGGTCTGATAGTAGGGGCAGGTGCAGAGCATGTCGTGAATATGTCCGTCCGAAGAAAAGGTGATCCGGACATTATACAGCTCCTCGCCGTCCACAATCGCGCCGATTGCGTCCTCCTCCCGGAGTCTTAAATGCACTCTGCCCTCCTGATAATACTCCAGTCCGCGCCGATAGATGGCAGAAGAGCAGTTTCTCTTAATTTCTTCCTCACTGATTTGCATGCATATTCCCCCTTTATCTGCCGATCACCCGTAGTCCCTTTGGGATATGATTCTTTAAAATTCCGTCCGACGCTTTTCCCCAGCCGACCGGGAATCCGTCTGCTAATACTGCCGTCCATCCCTTTTGCCCGCAGGGGATGGTTTCTCCGCGCAGAAAGCTTTTTAATTCCTCACTTTCTGCCGGCAGAGACACCGTTTTTAAAAACCAGTCTCCCGGTGTTGCCAGGCAAAGCGCGTGCGACGGTTCAAACCGGCTTTTCCGCAAAACACCCAGATGCAGTCCTGCACGGACAACCCGGAGTCCTTTGAGCGAAAGCCCCTGCGGAATCAGATAGAGATTTTCTCCAAAGAGCGCAAACGTACCCTCGCGCTGATGTAAAAAGGTTTCTGATTCAAAGGCGCGGAACAGTCCTTCCGCCTCCTTGCAGCCGGTTGTCTCGGTTTGAAAATTCCGCGCCTTTTTTTCTCCGCTTTTATGGAACAGAGAAAGAAAATGTCCCTCTCCCTTTGCCAGGTGCGGAAAAATCCGCTTTGCGCCGGAAAGCTCGTGCGTCCATGTCCCTAAGCTGTCGGATAATCCCGGAAGTGTAATCGGAACAAGGGATAATTCCGGATATTCCGAAAGCAGCCAGTCGCAGACGCCCTCGTTTTCACAGGGGGCAAAGGTACAGGTAGAATAGATTAAATATCCGTCCTCCCGGAGCATTCTGACTGCGTCTTTTAAAATCAGCTTTTGCCGGTTTGCACAGGCTTTGGTATGGGCAATGCTCCATTCGGTCACTGCCTGCGGTTCTTTCCGGAACATCCCCTCCCCCGAGCAGGGCGCGTCTACAATCACCTTGTCGAAAAATGCCGGAAACCGTGCCGCTAAATTCTCCGGAGTTTCGTTTGTTACAATGGCATTGGAAAGTCCGCACCGTTCTATGTTTTCCGAAAGGATTTTTGCACGCTTGGGAACAATTTCATTTGCCACAAGCAAGCCGCTTTCAGAAAGCTCTGCGCCTGCCGCAGTCGCTTTTCCGCCCGGTGCGGCGCACAGGTCTAAAACAAAATCCCCCTCCCGGATCGGCAATGCCGACACCGGCGCCATGGCGGACGGCTCCTGGAAATAGATTAAGCCTGCCAGATGATAGGGATGATTGCCGGATATTTTGGATTTGTCCGCATAATATCCGTTTTCACACCAGGGCGTTTTTTCAAAACCTCTGCAAAGCTCCAAAAGCTTCGGGCAGCTTTTCTGAATCCGCAGTCCGGTATATTGCTCCTCTTTGTCAAGCGCGGCAAAAAAAGCGTCTGCCGCATCTACGAGCATGTCTTTCATTCTTTTTTGAAATTCTTCCGGAAGCTGCATTTTTTTACTCCTTACATAATGGGGGAAAACAGACGGAAAATTCCCTCTTTCATGATGTTTCCAAGTCCCCGTTTTTCGTATTCCTCTAAGGTCATCTGCCGTGATTTTTCCTGATCTGCTAAAAAGATTGTCCGGCATTCCGACACTTTTTTCTTATCATAGATAAATGCATTTAGTTCAAAGTGGAGCTGAAAGCTTCGGATATCAATATTCGTTGTTCCAATCGTTGCAATCGAATCATCCACAGCAAGCGTTTTTGCATGGATAAATCCGGGATAGAGATAAACCTTGATGCCGGCAGATAAAAGTTCACCCACATAGGACATCGAGGTGTAATAAACGTAGGATTTATCCGGAATCCCAGGCAGCATCACGCGCACGTCCACACCGCTCTCTGCCGCCATCACCAGCGACGTTAAAAATGCCTGATCCGGCACAAAATATGGAGTTTGCAAGTAAATATAGCTTCTTGCGTCATTGCACATTTTAATCATGCCGCACTTGATTTCCTCCTTCGGAGAATCCGGACCGCTGCCGACAATCTGCATTTTTGTGTTGCCGCATGCGTTTGCCGTCTCCAGCGGAAAGAACTTGGAAAGACGGTTTGTAAGCCTCTCATGTGTGGAAAACTCCCAGTCCAGTGCAAAGAATTTCTGAATATCTGCCACAGCCTCTCCGGTGATCCGCATATGGGTATCGCGCCAGGGAAGCCCTTTTTTTCCCTTTCCGGCATATTCCAGACCGATATTCATACCGCCGAGATAGGCAATTTTTCCGTCGATAACAGCAATTTTCCGGTGATTCCGGTGGTTGATTTTTGAAACCGGCAAAAGACGAACCGGAAAAAATTCTGCCACCTGTCCGGCTGCGCTTTTCTTCAGAGGGAGGAATAGCTTTCTGCGTGTCAGGAATGATCCCATGCCATCATACATAAACCGCACCTCAACACCCTCGTTTGCCTTTTTGGTGAGTGCATCCATCAGCTTTCTGCCGATTGCGTCGCTCCGGATAATGAAATAGAGAATATTAATCGAATCGGTCGCATTTTCAATATCCCGCAGAAGCATTTCGTATTTTTTTTCCGCGTCGGTAATAATCTCCACGCTGTTATTCTCGGTGCAGTAGCTCCCGGCAACATTGGTAAGGTAACGCTCTAAATCGCATGCCCCCTCCGGTGGATCCATACTTTTCCGTGCGGCATGGAGTATTTTGATAATATTGTTTCCCTGCAGCTGCTTTTGATGGTACTGCTTCCGGGTGTGCCGTTTTAACCCAAGACCAAAGATCATAAAGATAATCAGACCTAACACAGGCAGGGTAACCAGACAGAAAACCCAGGTCATAGACACCACCGGGTCGCGCCGCTCAAAAAAGATCACCGCAATCGCTAAAACAATATTCACACAATACCCAATCAACATCACATGCGATAATGTCATGTTCTCATCCCTTTCTTCTTCGGTATATCAAAAAGATCAGAAGCGCCGCCAGACATACACCGCAAAAATCAATCCAAACATCGGTCACCTGGCTGGATCTCCCCGGCACAAAGCTTTGAATCAGCTCGTCGGTGCAGGCGGTGAAAAGTCCTGCAAACAGAACCGGAATCCGCTTTCCTGCAGCGCCCCTTCTGCTATGGACTGCCGAGAGAGATAGAAAGCAGGACTGGAGGAAAAACTCCGTAAAATGCGCAATCTTCCGGATCAGATGATGCGAAAGCCATGGGGTTGGAACGGGGGATAAAAGCGCTGATATAAACGAAAATACCCGGCTGCTCTCCCCGTCCGAAAGCTCTGCATTCTGCAGAGAATTGCTAAAGATAAAAATGGTAGCGAGGATCGACAGTCCTAAAAATATTTTGCTTTTCCTGCTCATATTTCCTCTCCTCATCCGCTTAATTTATTTCCATTATAGCATGGAAATACAGAAATTGCAAGAGAAAAAAGCGCACAGATCATTTCAAAATAAAACAATCTGTGCATCCCTTTTATTCCATCGCAGAAAGGCTCTCTGCAACTTTTTCAAGCATTGCGCGGTATTTTTCTCCCTTTTCGCGTTCCTCTGCAATCACCTTTTCCGGCGCTTTGGAAACAAAGCCGGGGTTTCCGAGCTTGCCCTCTACGCGCCTGATTTCACCCTCTAAGCGTTTTTTCTCCTTTTCCAGGCGCTCTTTTTCCGCTTTCATGTCCACCAGTTCCTCCAGCGGCAGATAGATTTCTGCTTTCTCCACAACAACGCCGACTGCGTTTTTGTCAATTCCGTTCTTATCTGACTGAATGCTGACATGGCTTGCAGACGCTAATTTCTCAAAGAAAGCAGAGCCCTTTCGGAATAATTCTGCATCCTGGGTAACAATAAACATATTCGCTTTCCTTGAGGGGGGAACGTTCATTTCTGCGCGGCGGTTCCGGATAGCGCTGATAGCAGACATGATTACCTCCATCTGCTTTTCTTCCTCCTCAAAATTGAGGCGATCCTCATAGGTCGGGAAGCTGCTGATTACAATGCTTTCGCCCTCATGCGGCAGGTGCTGCCAGATTTCCTCTGTGATAAAGGGCATAAACGGATGCAAAAGCTGCATGGTATGCGAAAGCACATAGGTCAGAACATACTGCGCCGTCTTTCCGGTCGGGTTTTCTTTATCAAACAAACGCGGCTTTACAAGCTCAATATACCAGTCGCAGAAGCTGTCCCAGATAAAATCATACAGCTTGGAAACTGCGATTCCAAGCTCAAAGTGATCTAAATTGTCTGTCACTTCTTTTACCACGCGGTTATATTTGGAAAGAATCCACCGATCCTCCAACTGTAATTCCGATACCTCCGGCAGCTTATTTTCGGTAATATCCAAATTCATCAGTGTGAAACGGGATGCATTCCAGATCTTATTGGCAAAGTTTCTGCTTGCCTCCACACGCTCAATATAGAAACGCATATCGTTTCCGGGCGCATTTCCGGTCGCTAAGGTAAAGCGCAGAGCGTCTGCGCCGTATTTTTCCACAATTTCTAATGGGTCAATGCCGTTTCCCAAGGATTTACTCATCTTTCTTCCCTGCGAATCGCGCACTAAGCCATGGATAAACACATGCTCAAACGGCGCTTTTCTGGTATGCTCCAGAGCGGAGAAGATCATTCTGGAAACCCAGAAGAAAATAATATCATAGCCGGTTACTAACACGCTTGTGGGATAGAAATAGTCTAAATCCTCTGTTTTTTCCGGCCAGCCGAGCGTGGAGAACGGCCAGAGCGCGGAGGAGAACCAGGTATCTAAAACGTCCTCGTCCTGGCGCAGCTTGCCGCCGCACTTCGGACAGGTGGTCAGATCCTCTTTGGAAACAAAGGTTTCGCCGCAGGCGTCGCAGTAAAATGCCGGGATCCGGTGTCCCCACCAAAGCTGACGGGAAATACACCAGTCGTATACATTTTCCATCCAGTTCATATAGATTTTTGAAAAACGATCCGGTACAAATTTCACCTCGCCGGACTTGACCGCCTCCATAGCCGGTGCTGCCAAAGGCTTCATTTTTACAACCCACTGCTTGGAGATGATCGGCTCAACCGTTGTTCCGCAGCGGTAGCACTGACCGACGTTATGCGTGTGCTCCTCAACCTTTACCAAAAGACCGAGTGCGTCCAAATCCTCTACAATCTGCTTTCTTGCCTCGTAACGGTCCATGCCCTCATATTTTCCGCAGAAATGGTTCATGGTTGCGTCGTCGTTCAGGATTTTGATCTGCTCTAAATTGTGCCGCTGTCCGACCTCGAAGTCGTTCGGATCGTGTGCCGGCGTGATCTTGACACAGCCTGTCCCAAATTCGCGGTCTACATATTCATCTGCAATCACGGGGATCTCCCGGTCTGTTAAGGGGAGCAGCAGCATTTTTCCGACTAAATCGCGGTATCTCTCATCCTCCGGATTGACTGCAACCGCAGTATCGCCCAAAAGCGTTTCCGGACGCGTGGTGGCAATGATCACAAAATCGTCCGTTCCCTTGATCGGATATTTAATATGCCAGAAATGCCCTTTCTGTTCTGCGTGCTCCACTTCTGCGTCGGACAATGCCGTGATGCAGTGCGGACACCAGTTGATAATACGCGAGCCCTGATAAATCAGACCCTTGTTGTATAGGTTGACGAAAACCTCCCGGACAGCCTTGGAGCAGCCCTCATCCATGGTAAAGCGTTCACGCTCCCAGTCGCAGGAGGAACCGATTTTCTTTAACTGGTTGATAATCCTGCCGCCGAAATGATTCTTCCAGTCCCATACGCGCTCTAAAAACTTTTCTCTGCCGAGATCGTACCGGGTTAAGCCCTCCTCTTTGCGGAGCGCCTCCTCCACCTTGATCTGCGTTGCAATGCCGGCATGATCCGTTCCCGGAACCCACAGCGCAGAATAACCCTGCATTCTCTTGTAACGGATTAGAATATCCTGCAGGGTTTCGTCCAGCGCATGCCCCATATGCAGCTGACCGGTTACATTCGGGGGCGGAATCACAATGGTAAACGGCTTTTTCTCCGGATCTCTCTTTGTGTGAAAATATCCCTTTTCTACCCACTCCCTGTATAACCG
>RQCD01000109.1 GCA_008668455.1 Clostridia bacterium | reverse complement strand
CCGTAGAACGGGAGCCCCTGCGCAGTAATATCGCCAAAGCCAATGGTGTCGGCAAGCGGAACAATTCGTTTTTCACAGCCCGAAATATGTACACCGAATTTTCCTAACAGGAAGAAGTTTTCAATGCTGATACGTTTTCCGATCGGCGCTTTTATTTCCAGAATGTTTGTGCCGGGGCGGAGGGGCGGAAGTGTGAGCGTGTGAATGTCATGATCGGTAAAGAAACCGTCTGCCTTGACCGAAACGCGCTCACCGTTTAAGGTGACCTCCTCTGCCTCCTCGTAGGCAAGCTTGCAGGATGCAGAAATTTCACTCTTGACGGTAAATCTTAAAATCGGATAATGCTCTATTTTTTCCGGCGGAATCACCCACGGCTGAACATCAATTCCGTCGGCTAACGGATAGTGATATTGTTTGCGGATTTTCAGGTCAATTTTTGAAAGCTCCTCTAAGGGTTCAAAGCTTTTACCGCCGTCCATTGAGTACTCTGCCATGTCTAAAAGATACACATTATCCTCCTCCAGCGTATAGGAAAGCGGTTTTAAAATCCGGCTTTCGGAGATTTTTACCTCCTCTGCTGCCGGAATTTCCAGCGCGGAGTGCGAGGGGGTCAGTTTTAAGAGCAGACTGTCCTCAGAATAGAATGTATGATTCAGGATTGTCTTTCCGTTTTCCTGCATGTAGCTGATCTTTTCAATGCTGCCGGTCAGGGTGTTATAAAGAATTGGTTTATACTCGCCGAAAAGTGTAATTCTGGTGTGCTGCGGATTCACGTTGTCGTTGATTGCCGGCTTTTTCGCATGTGCAATCATCAGCCATTTTGTGTCCCCATCGTCGCGGAGCTGATAAATCAGGTTATTAGACGCATGTCCGTCGTCGTTCTTGATTTCTACAAAACGCTCTGATTTCAAGCATTCCAAGATTTGTACCTGGTTAAAGTCTGTTTTCTCGCATTGATTGTAAAAGCGTTCAATCCTTTTGTCCGGAAGTGCGTCTAAATAGCGTGGACAACTGCCGATAAAGATCACTCTGCCGCCCTTTTCCTGAAATTCCTGAAGGATTTTTAATGTGGAGGAGCGAAGCGTCAGACAGCCGGGCACAAGAACAACGGAATAGTTCATTTCACCCACCGGGAGCGTGTCTGAAATTTCTCCGCACTGTGACGGGAGCAGCGATTCGCTGATGAAATCGAAGTCAATCGTGCCAAAGAGCAGCCATTCAATGATATTTGTAAAGTTCTGCTCTAACTGTGTGCGTGTCTGCTCGGTTGCATCGGACGGACCAAAGCTGATCCAATAGCTTTCAATCGGATGAATCACTCCCACCCGGACATCTGCACGACCGCGCGTCATGGCGGTTGCAAGCCGAGCATAGTGATTTTCGATGTAGGAATATTCCTGATACCATGGCGACTGATAATGAATTGAGGCAGGGTAATCGCGTTTTGCAGAGCCTTTCATAGATACCCAGGAAAGGTGCGGAACGCGGACGGTGACACCGAGTGCGGCTTGCCAGTCGCCCTGGAATTTGTGTCCCCGGAAGTCAAAATCCCAGTTTGTGACTCCGTAAAGCTCGGACAAAACGCCCTCACGTCCGAATTGATGGCTTGCAGACTGCGCCTGCTTTGCAGTGGAAAGTTCCACGCGGTTGCAGAGCATGTCAATGCCAGGCAGTCCAAAGGAACGGTATGCACGCATTGCCTCGCCAATTGCCGAGGTCTGGGAGTGGAGTGTGGGTTCTTCCATCATGTGTCCGGTCAGGTGGATTCCGTGATTTTCGCACCATGCGCCGCAGTTGTCGGCAAAGGCCTCTGTGAAGCGTTCGCAGATCAGATCGTGGTAATGGTAACGGATGGGGGAGGGCTGTCCGTTTTGCAAATCCCACACAAGCTCCGGAAAATGCTCCAAAAGATCTAAACCGCAATGGTCTTTATAATAAAGGTCAAAGTCGTTTGTCCAGGGGAGCGTGATATCCTTTTTCTCCTTAGCATAGGCTAAAACGCTTTTGGTGAAAAACTGCGGTTCATCCGTAAACATTGCCGGGATTGCCTCTCCAAAATCGTCCGAAACATTCCGATTGTAGGTTTCGTAGGTGATTTCAATAAATTTGTCAATTGCCTCCTTGCTGAGCGTGTCGGCATAGGACTCGTTATTGAACCAGCCACAGGGATCGGTTGTTATGACATAGGCATACCATTTTTCACCTGCGGCGCACGCGTCCTCAGAAATTCTCTTGTATTCCTGCAATGCGTTGTCCGGTGTGAGGGTGATGTCGTATGCAGCAAGAAAATAGGTCGCGCCGATTGGGTATGCTTCTTCCTTTGAGAGCGTATTTTCAACCCGGTTTGGTGTGAATAGGACGAATTTCTCCGCGTACCGCCGGTCTTTTGTTACATAGCCGCCGGCAGAACCGGAGGGCCAGCGATCCTCATCATAGAGCCATGCAAGCATATGCTCACTTTTCGCCTTTTCCACACAGGATTTTACGAGATGCATATGCTCGTCGCTTAAATATGTGGTACTCATGCCGGAGCGCACATGCATGTGAAAGCCACCAAAGCCCATTTCCTTTAACCGGTCAATCTGCCAGAGCAGCTCGTCCTCGCGGAGCTTGCAGTTCCATGCCCAGAACGGCGTGCCGCGGTATTCTGAGGTTGGGTTTTGGAATAACTCGTCTGATAATGTTTTTTCAGTATTTTTTTTGTAAAGCATAAAAAACCTCCTTTAACGTTCTTGACTTTATTATAATGAATTGCTATAATAGAATCAATAGGGTATTTTTTCTGTTTTACATGGTTGATTTAATATCGGGAGGTTTTTATGGAAACGCATTATGACCGTATGGAGCATTTACATACAAAGGCAATTGTGATTGAGACATGCAACTCATTATCGAGCGATCCTCATTCGCACACGTTTTTGGAATTGGCATATGTGCAGGAGGGGGAGGCAATTCATAAAATCAACGGCATGAACCCAACCAGAATCTGCGAGGGAGATTATTTTATTATTGATTATCGGACAGAACATGAATATAGAAGTGTGCATGATGAGCCGTTTTCGGTGATTAACTGCCTGTTTCTGCCGGAGCTTTTGGATAAGGGACTGGCTTATTGCCGGGATTTTCAAACGCTGCTCCGTCATTATATGCTCCGTCTGCGAGATCAAAACATGGATTTTAAGATTGAGAACCGTATTTTTCACGATCAAGGGGGGGAGGTACTCCGGATGCTTCAAAAAATGCTTTCGGAATATCAGAAGAAAGCGCTTGGGTGGCGCGAGATGCTGCGTGCAGAGCTGATCGAGGTGATTATCACAGCGGCGCGGAATCTGACCGTTTCCGAACATGAGGAAGGTATTGTGCAGAGCATTCAGAACGAATTGTACCAGCGCTACAACAGTCAGCCGCGGCTTTCTGATTTTGCAAGGCAGTGGAATTACAGCCTGCCTTATTTAAGCAAACATTTTAAAGAAGAAACCGGCTGTACCTACCAGGAATATCTGATGCGCATCAGAATCCAGGAGGCATGCCGGCTCTTGGTGAATACGGATAAAAAGGTTTCGGAAATTGCAGAATTAGTCGGATATACGGATGTGGACTTTTTCTACCAGACATTCCGAAAGCATATGGGAAAAACGCCGAATGCGTTCCGGAAATCCATTTAAAGCGTTTTCCGCTGCCGTGCCGCCTCGTACATGAGAACACCGGCCGCAACGCCCACGTTCAGAGATTCTGCCCGTCCGTAGATCGGGATCTTGACACATTGGTCGGCTAATTGCAGAATTTCCTCCGAGATTCCGTTCGCCTCGTTGCCGACAACAAGGATGGTCGGCTTTTTGAAATCAGCGTCCAGGTAATCGACGGTCTGCTCGCCAAGCGCACCGCACAGAATCTGAAAGCCGGCATATTTCCATGCCGAGAGCTGCGGCTTTGTGATGTGTGATAGCACAGGCAGATGAAAGAATGAACCCATGCTTGCCCGGATAGTTTTCGGACTGTAGAGATCCACGCAGCCATCCGAAAGCAGAACAGCGGAAAAGCCAGCCGCGTCCGCTGTCCGGATGATCGTACCCAGATTTCCGGGATCGGAAACGGAATCGCAGAACAGATAAATACCGCCCTCATCCGGCGAAAAGGTTTCCTCCTCCGGAATCGGCAGCACCGCAAGAATCCCCTGCGGTGTTTCGGTATCGCAGAGGGCGGAAAAGAGAGAATCCGGCATCTGATAGACCGGAATATCCGGCGGTGCAGAAAAGGACGCACTGAATGCTTCGGACATTGCTAAAAGTTCCGGCTGCCATTCGGCAGAGAGCGCATCCTGCACGGATTTTAACCCCTCAACGGTAAATGCGCGCTGCTTGATGCGCTCCTTTTTTTGCTTTAAGGCACGGATTTTTTTATAGGTTTTATTCTGCGTGGTGGTAATTTGGGTCATCATACTATTTCTCCCGTTTGTTTTCTGCAAATGCCTTGATCAGAGCAATCACGGCATTTAAATCACACTTGTCTAACAGTTCGGACGGGGAATGGATATACCTGGTCGGAATGGAAATGCCGCCGGTGCGGATTCCGCCGCGCGTCAGGTGAATTGTTCCGGCATCTGTGCCGCCGTCTGTCATAATTTCCAGCTGATAGGGAATGTTTTTCTCTTTTGCAAATGGCAGAATCGGCGTGATCGGAACGGAAAGCGAAAACAAAAACCGCACCATGGGCAAGATGTATATTGACATCGGCGCAGAATCCAAAGAGGAAGCAGAAAAAATTGTCTCGGTCGGCGATACGGCATATTT
>RQCD01000024.1 GCA_008668455.1 Clostridia bacterium | reverse complement strand
GCTATGTATAGATCTAATAGTTCCGAACATTCATCGCATTTCATCTCTTCTTGCCCCCCTTCTATTAAATTATACGTTAAAGCTTCTAAAATTGTTCCCGTTTTTCACATAAAATTTTTCGGAGCTTTGCTCTTGCTCTGCTAAGTCTGGATTTTACCGTTCCAATCGGCATCATCAAAACCGCTGCAATCTCCTCATAACTCTTTCCGTCCAGGTCGTATAGCGTCAGAATCCATTTGGAATTATGGTCAAGCTCGTTGATTGCCTCCCGGATCATTCGCTGGGTTTCTTTTTTCTCAATCAGATTTTCCGGCTGATTGGATTCCTGCCGCGGCAGCTGACTCTCGCCCTCCTCCAGGATTTGTTCCAGGCTATAGAGTTTTTCGCGCTTTTTCCGCAGCGCGTCATAGCACACATTCTGTACAATCCGGTATAACCAGGTATAAACGGAGCATTCACCCCTAAAATTCGGAATTGCAAAATAGATTTTCACAAACGCGTTCTGCGCCGCGTCGCACGCCTCGTCATAGTCAGACAGCATACCGTAGCAAATCCGCATTACGCGCTCCTGATATTTTTCCACTAACTCCTCAAACGCTGATTCATTGCCCTCCTGGACAGATTCAATTAAATCCTCATCCGTCATATGCTGCCCTCCTTTCTTTTTACAAACCTACCGTTGACCGGGGAATTGTCATTCTTAAAATTGACTGATTCGGTCCATATATCCTTGGTAAGACATTTTCAAATCCTCCAGACAGTCGCCGGAAAATTTCTCCAAAAACGCTTTTGCAATCTCAAAAGCTGCCGCGCTCTCAGCCACAATTGCACATGCCGGTACAGCACAGACATCCGAACGTTCCACCGAAGCTTTTGTTTCAGATTTGTCTGAAAGCTTCACTGTCCGAAGTGGATGATACAGCGTTGGAATTGGCTTCATCGCAGCGCGCAGAATAATCGGTTCACCATTGCTCATACCGCCCTCAATACCGCCGGCATGGTTTGTCATCCGATAGAATCTATCCCGATAGCCGATTTCATCATGAACAGAAGATCCGAGCTGCTCCGACTGCCGGAAGCCTGTTCCGATCTCGACACCTTTAATTGCCTGAATACTCATCAGCGTCATTGCAAGCTGTGCGTCCAGCTTGCGGTCGTAGTGTACATAACTCCCCAATCCTGGCGGGACATTCCGGATGATCACCTCGACCACACCGCCCAGGCTTTCGCCTGCTGCCTTTGCACGGTCAATCTGCTCCATGGCAAGCTTTTCACATTCCAGATCTCCAAAGGAAACCGGCGACTTTTCCACACGTTCAAAAAAGTCCTGCTCTGCCGGGTCTGCTTTGTCGCACACTTCACCGATACGCACCACGCGCGAATCAACCGAAATTCCAAACTGCTCCAAAAGCACCTCTGCCACTGCTCCGACAGCCACTCTTGCCGCCGTCTCACGCGCACTTGCACGCTCCAGAACATTTCTGAAATCCCGGTGGTTATATTTCATACCGCCGGTCAGATCGGCATGTCCCGGACGGGGACAGTCCACCACGCGCTCCGGCGCTGCTGTTTCTGCACCCATAATATGCGCCCAGTGCTCAAAATCGCGGTTTTGAATCTGTAAGCTGATCGGACTGCCTAAGCTGAGACCGCCGCGCACACCCGAAAGAATTTCCGCCTGGTCGTGCTCAATCTGCATTCTGCCGCCTCTGCCATAGCCTTTCTGACGCTTGGCAAGCATTTGATCAATTTTTTCTTTTGAAACCGGAATCCCGGACGGCATTCCTTCTATAATCGCAGTCAACGCTTTTCCATGCGTTTCTCCTGCTGTCAGATATCGCAGCACAGCCATACACATCCTTTCGCACATATAAATTCAGTATATCATTTTTCCCGGTCATACGCAAGTATTTTCTATAAATTGTAATGAACTCGTAACAAAAGAGAGGATGTAAAAAAGTGTGCAGAACAGTCTGTCCCTTTTTAACATCCCCTTTGGTCAGATTACGCCAGTTGTTCTAAAGACATACTGCAAACCTGGTTTTTCCCGTCAATCAGACTCTGAAGTTCTGAAAGATCTTCCTCTGTCAAAACGCCCTTTTCAAAATAAGCGCCTGCATTTAAGATGATCTGATAGTCTGCCATGCTGCCAACTGCGCTTTTAAAGCCCAGCATTAAAAATTTTCTGTAATTAAACATCAATTGCTTCCTCCGTTCACTAAAATTGCATTTTTCATTTCTGTCACTACCTTATTAATATCCTGATAATAGGAAAGCTCGATCTGATACGGCGCAAGCTCCGTCCGTGCAAAAAGATAGTTTACATTTCCGGGCTGAATTTTAAGTCCTGTCACTGCCTGCGTCATCTCTGCATTCAGCGGACTGTTAATATACACAATCTGCTCCTGCCCCTGATACGGAACATAGCCAGAGCCTTTTGCCGCTGTTTTTTCCGCTTCCTCCAGGATAGGATTTTTGCAGAGCGTTTCATAAAACAGTTTTGGATTTCCCCTTGCCGCTGAATTGCCGCCAAGGCAGATATAGTCGTTTCCGGTTGCGTCAAATAAGACTGTCGACGAGCAATAAGCAAGCGCCTTGGGATGACCAATCCATTTGCTGTCTGTTCCTTTTCCAAACAGACCTCCCAGAGAAATCATCATCTCTGCCTCATTTGCGTTTTTTAAAAACAAGTTGTCCGAAACCGAAAAAACATACCGCTGCCCCGGTTTCGTCATCAGCCGCCAGCACAATCTGCCCTGCGAAATGCCGTAAATATTCTCCGGATTCTCGTAATAATCCGGATCAAACAGGTTTTTGCCGCAGAGATATACCGGAAGCCGGTATTTTCCAGCCTTCACTTTTTCACCGTTGTTCCCTTCAAACGCGGTTCGGTTGATTCCCTCCTCTAACTGCGGAAAAAATACAACCTGATCGCAAGTTGTGCCTTGCTGAATCAAAATTCCAGCCTGAACCGAGTCAAAATCATAGCCAAGATTCGGAAAATCAATCGTGAGCGGCTCACTTCCGGATGTGACCTTTTTCCCGATCGATACCCCGTTCCGGAAAAATTCCAGATATACATCCATCGATTCATCAATCCCACCGGACAGCGTGTAGCATTTCTGCTGATCAATCCGGCTATACAGTTCTGAATCCACCACGCACGAAACTTCTGCCGCTGCCGTTCCATTTGCTGCAACCGTTCCGTTGCCGCGGTCGGTAAAGGTGATACCGCTGCTTGTCCTCAAACCGGAGAAAAACGGATAATGAATCAGATTTCTGCCCACCGGATCTCCGGTATTTAAATTTTTGGAAAGTGTTCTTGCCTGCCCTCCGCGGACAAGCTGCGGGCGAAAACAAACCTGATCGCAGGTCACTCCGCTTGCCACACAAAGTATGACTGTCGGGTATTCTCTGTTTTCTTCTGCAGGCGTAAAAGATACCGTTTTTCCCAAATCTGCCGGAGCAGAAGTCGACCCGGTGCTCAAAAGATATACATACCATTTGTTGCTCGCACCATCGGAGGGTGTGCCGGAAAAGGTGTATGTAATACCTTTTTTTAAAGCCCCTTTTTCGATACGCTTTGCAATGATATACTCTGCCTTTGCCGTTGCCGTTCCGCTGGCGGTCACAGTTCCGTTTCCGTCATCTGAAAACGTGATGCCGTTAATTGTTTTTGTCACTGCCGGATAGGGAAACTGAATATAGTTTCCGTCTCCGCGCACCTTGCAGGAAAGCAGCTCCTCGTCCTCCAGTCCGTCTGTGACCGAAACAGGGTAATCCTGCACCTCTGTATGCGGAATGGAAAGCTTTTTTAAGGCTTCCTTTTCTAAAAGAATCTGCTGTTGAAATTCCTCCAAATCCGCATCTGTCCAGTAATCTACACCGCGTACCGGTGTTGTTCCGTTCTGACCGGGATCTCCCTTTTCTCCTTTTTCGCCCCGGTCTCCTTTTTCTCCTTTTTCGCCGGGAATTCCCTGCAAACCGCGCTCGCCCTGCGCACCAGGATCTCCCTTTTCACCTTTTGCTCCGGTATCTCCCTTGTCGCCCTTTGCCCCTTTCGAGGAAAGTCCGCTGTCCTTGCTTTCTTTTTCCTGGGCATCCCAGAAATACCAGTTCCCATTTGCGCCGATAGTCGGAACGCTATGGGAGAGCGCTGCAGAAAGCGTTTCCATGTATGTCTCCCACACGTCTGCCTCCGGAACAGCCGGCGCTGTAGTCTCCCCTTGGTACGCTCCCTCCAAAACACTCATTCTGCACCAATTGGTTGCAATTCGTTTACTTCCGTCTGTTCCGTAGACGCCAATTTCAAACCCGTCCGTGTCCGATAACATTTCTTCCGGAAGCATGCATTGTCCATCCGTGATCAAAACAGGTCCAAAAACTGTTTCACCGTGCCGGAATACCGCCAGGCGGCTGGCGCTCTCCCAGTCGCCGTCAAAGGTAAACCGGCATTGGTAATAGTTTTTTGTTCCTGTGTTTGCCATTTCCGTTCCCACGGAATAAAGACGATCTCCTTTTACTGTAAATTTAAAAATAATATTTCTCCTCCTGTGACTGCGCGCACAGTAAAATAGTTCGAACCTATGTTTGTATTATACCACAAAAAGGAAGTTTTGTCAAGACCTTTTTGCTATTTTATAAAAAAATTCGTACCAGGCTGGTAAAAATAAAACAGCATAGTATACCTGCCGCCGCCGGAAGCAGAAAGGATAAAACCGTCCATTTCCAGCTTCCACTCTCCTTTTTTATGGTGAGGAGCGTGGTTGCACAGGGCCAGTGCATGAGGGAAAAGAGAAGGAGATTCACCGCCGTCACCCACGTCCAGCCGTTTGCCTCCAAAACAAGCTTCATTTCGGTAAGCTGATTCATTTCCATCATATTTCCCGTACCCAGGTAGGTCATCAGGATAATCGGAATCACAATCTCATTTGCCGGCAAACCTAACAAAAATGCAAACAGAATGCATCCGTCCAGACCGATCAGTCTGCCGAGCGGATCTAACATGCCGCTGCACCAGGATAACAACGTTTGCTGTCCAACAGTAAGATTAGCAAAGCACCAGATGATGATTCCTGCCGGGGCTGCAACTGCGGCGGCTCTCCCCAGAACAAACAGCGTCCGGTCGAACACAGAACGCACCAGTACTCTCCCGATCCGCGGACAGCGGTAAGGGGGCAGCTCCAGCGTAAAGGAAGACGGCTCTCCCCGAAGGATAGTCCGGGACAAAAAATCCGACATGCAGAATGTCATAAAAATTCCGAACAGCACCACACAGGTTAGAATCAGCGCGCCGAAAAATCCGTTTTCTCCGGCAAAAAACATCGTGATCACCGCAATCATCATCGGAAACCGTCCGTTGCATGGAACAAGGCAGTTTGTAAGCATAGCAATCAGCCTCTCGCGCGGAGAATCAATAATCCGGCAGCCAACTACACCTGCAGCATTGCAGCCAAAGCCCATACACATGGTCAGCGCCTGTTTTCCGCAGGCATGACATTTCTGAAACATGTGATCCAGGTTAAAGGCAATCCGCGGCAGATACCCCAAATCCTCCAAAAGAGTGAAGATCGGAAAGAAGATTGCCATAGGCGGCAGCATGACAGCAACCACCCAGAAAAGCACGCGGCATGCGCCAAACACCAATAAATCAGAAACAATCTCCGGCGCACCTGAAAGCAGCGACAGAAGCCAGTCTTGTATTTTTTCAAATAAAACAGACAAAAGCGCTGTTGGATAATTTGCACCCTGGATGGTGATCCAGAAAATAAGTCCTAACAATGCCAGCATCACAGGGATTCCGGTCAGCCGGTTTGTTAAAAACCAGTCAATCTGCCGGTCGCGCTGATGATACCCCTGGTTTCGGCAGTGCACCACACCGTCTGCGATTTTCTCTGCTGCCAGAACAAGACAGGAAGTAATTTCATCCTCCAACTGCTCGCCAAAGATTCCTTCTTCCTTTAACATCGCTTGTGTCTGCTCTACATAGGGGCGCATTTCGGTATGCTCTAAAATCCAGGCATCTGCCCGGTTTTCCAAAAGCCGCAGAGCAAGCCAGCGCGCAGAAACCGTTTCTTCGTAAGCAGAAAGTCTGGAAAGCAATCCGGAAACCGCCGCCTCAATCGGCTTGGTATACGAAACGGAATAAACGTTCCTCCGGCAGTCACAGGATACCATCTCCTCGATCTGATCTGCCAGACGACCCAGTCCCTTTTTGCTCCGCGCACTCGTTCCGACCACCGGCACACCCAGCCGGCAGGAAAGCGTTTTTAAATCAATCTCCATATCCTTTTTTTCCGCTTCATCCATCAGATTGACACAGACAATCACATTCGGGGTGATCTCAAGCGTTTGCAAAACCAAATTCAGATTCCGCTCCAGACAGGTCGCGTCACACACCACCACAGCCGCGTCCGCACCGCCCCGGCAGATAAAATCCCGCGCGACTTCCTCCTCCTTGGAATGCGCCGACAAAGAGTATGTACCCGGAAGATCAACCAAAATGTAGTTTTTTCCGTGATGGCAAAAAACGCCCTGCGCATTGCTGACGGTTTTCCCCGGCCAGTTGCCCGTGTGCTGTCTTAACCCGGTCAGCGCATTAAAAACAGTACTTTTTCCAACATTCGGATTCCCTGCAAGCGCAATCACCGCATCGTCCGGTGTGATTTTTTTAACCTCAAAGCCGGAATCCATCGAATGAATCCCAACTGAATCCACTGTCAAACCCATGTCATCCCCTCCTATCGCACACGCACAAAAATATCGCCGGCATCCTCGTTCCGGATAGCAATGACTGCGCCGCGGATGCAATATGCCATCGGATCGCCGCCGGGACTTTTTAAAACGCATTCCACACGCGTTCCCTCAATCAAGCCTAAATCGCGCAGCCGCCGCCGGATTCCCGGCTTTGCCCGCAAAACGTCCACCTCCCCGTTCTCTCCTACCTGTAGTTTTGTTAATGAACATCTATTTTCCATAAAGCGAATCACTCCAATTTCTATTTCTTATTTTCATAATATGTTCTCCCTCAAAATTGGGTTCGGATTTTTATGTAAACTTTTTATTCCCTCATATTTTTGTAAATTTTCAGAAAAACTCGCTCATTTTTTTGTAAAAAGTACGTTTAGATTCCCTCATTTTTTTGTAAAACAGTTGATTTTTTTTTCATTTTCGTGTATACTATCCTTATGAG
>RQCD01000087.1 GCA_008668455.1 Clostridia bacterium | reverse complement strand
TCCGTGAAGAATTTTAGAAAACGGCGTTTATTTAGAAAAATATTCCCTTCTTCTGCCGGGTGAGGATATCAAAAAACATTTATCCGGCTGCCTGGAAGTAGTTTTGATGGCTCTGACGCTGGGAATTGGTATCGAACGGAAAATCCGGGAATATGAAATTTCCGATATGACAAAAGCAGTCATTTTAGACTGCACCGCCTCTGCGATGGTGGAGACGGCATGCAATCAGGCATGCAAAGAATTCGATACCGGTGGATTGCATCAGACCGAGCGTTTCAGCCCCGGCTATGGCGATCTTCCAATCAGTCTGCAAGCGGATTTTTTAAGGATATTAAACGCCGGACGGAGAATCGGACTGACTGCAAATGACAGCAGTCTCCTGTTGCCGCGCAAATCCGTGACGGCGGTGATCGGACTATCCGAAACACTGCCCAAAAAAACCGACCGCTGCGCATCCTGCCGGATGCGGGAGCAGTGCGAATACAGAAAAAGGGGGGATTCCTGTGAGAATTAACGGGGAAAAAGGCTTTTTATTATTTGACGGCGCAATGGGAACGATGCTCCAGGAGGCAGGAATCCTTTCTGCCGGTGCGATTCCGGAGCTTTTAAACCTTTCCCACCCGGAGGAAATTACAAAAATTCATCAGAAATATATAGAGGCAGGCTGTCAGGTTGCAACAACAAACACGTTTGGCGCGAATGAAAAAAAGCTCTCCGGCTGCGGGGCAAGCGTGGAGGATGTGATCCGTGCAGCAGTCCGGAATGCAAAAAATGCAAATCCAAAATACGTTGCACTCGATATCGGTCCGACCGGTCAGCTGTTAGCGCCGATGGGAACGATGTCCTTTGAGGAAGCATATGATTTATTTGCAGAGCAGGTGAAAATCGGCGCGGATGCCGGTGCGGATCTGATTCTGTGTGAAACATTTTCCGATCTTTTAGAATTAAAGGCGGCGGTGCTTGCGGCAAAGGAGCATAGCAAGCTGCCGGTGTTTGCAACCATGAGCTTTATGGAGGATCACAGAACCTTTATGGGCTGCGATCCGGCAGCTGCCGCGGTCACGCTTTCCGGACTGGGTGTGGACGCTTTAGGGGTCAATTGCTCCTTAGGACCTGCCGAGCTTCTGCCGGTGGTGAAAAAGCTTGTGGAATATTCGGATGTTCCGGTTCTGGTGCAGGCGAATGCAGGCTTGCCGTGCGAATGCGACGGTCACACGCATTATAACGTTGACCCGGAGGAATATGCAAAAAGTGTAGAAAAGCTGATAGATGCCGGTGCGGCAATGCTCGGCGGCTGCTGCGGCACAACGCCGGAATATATGGCGCGCTTAGCCGATCTGATCAGAAAATTTCAGAAACCAAAGGAAATCTGCCGCGAACGGAAAACGGTACTTTGCTCAGCAACCGGAATCCATGTCATGGACGGACATGTCACGGTCATTGGCGAGAGAATCAATCCGACCGGAAAAAAACGTTTAAAAGAGGCGCTCCGGACTCATCAGATGGATTATATTGTCGGCGAGGCGATTGATCAGACGAAAAACGGCGCGGACGTGTTAGATATCAATGTCGGTCTGCCGGAATTGGATGAGCCGGCGATGATGCGCGAGGTGGTGGACGCGGTTTGTGCCGTTTCTCCGCTGCCCCTGCAGATCGCCAGCACCGCCCCGAAGGCAATTGAGGCTGGGGTGCGCCGGTTTGCCGGAATCCCGATTATCAATTCGGTCAACGGAAAACAGGAAATTTTAGACGCGGTTTTGCCGATTGCAAAAAAGTACGGCGCGGTGGTGCTGGGTCTGACCCTGGACGAGGCAGGTATCCCGGAAACCCCGGAGGGACGGCTTGCCATTGCGGAACGGATTCTGAAAGAGGCGCAGAGGTATGGGATTCCAAAGGAAAAGGTTTTGATTGACTGCCTGGTTCTGACTGCGTCTGCACAGCAGGAGCAGGTCATGACAACGCTTTTAGCGGTGCGGATGGTAAAAATGCAGCTGGGGTTGAAAACGGTGTTGGGGGTCAGCAATGTTTCGTTCGGACTGCCGAACCGCCCGATGTTTAACAGCGTTTTTTTAGCGGCTGCACTCGGCGCAGGCTTAGACGCTCCGATTATCAATCCGATGTCGGAGGAGATTATGCGGACCGTTCGCATTTTCCGCGTCTGCAATTGTGAAGATCTGTCCGCGCAGGACTATATTGCACGGTTCGGACAGGAAACCGCCCCAAAACAAACCGCAGAATCCGACCGGGATTTGAAAAGCTGTATTTTAGAGGGCAGGGCAGAGGAGGCGGCGAAAAAAGCCGCGGAAATGCTTTCGGATCAGGAGCCGATGCGGTTGGTGGAGGAGCATTTCATTCCGGCATTAAATGAGGTCGGAAAGGGCTTTGAGGAGGGAAGGATCTTTCTTCCGCAGCTGATGCCGTCGGCATCAGCCGTCAAAGCAGCATTTGAGGTAATCCGCAATTTTTCAGCAAAAAGCGGACTGAAACCGGAGAGCCGCGGAAAAATCGTTTTAGCAACCGTCAAGGGCGACATTCACGATATCGGAAAGAATATTGTGAAGATGATGCTTGAAAACTACGGCTACACCGTCTACGATTTGGGACGTGATGTGCCGCCGGAGGAGATTGTGGCGGCGGTTCAAAAATATGGTGCGCCGCTTGTGGGTTTAAGCGCTCTCATGACAACCACCGTCGGGGCAATGCAGGAGACGATCGAGCTTTTGCACACGAAAAAAATCCCCTGCCGGATCATGGTTGGGGGAGCAGTGCTGACCGAGGAATATGCAAAAATGGTCGGCGCAGATTACTACGCAAAGGATGCACAGCAGTCGGTAAAAATTGCTGACCGTGTGTTTTTACAATAGACAAATGAAAGGGATGGAAAAATGAAGGACATTAAGGACATCAGAGGAAAAAAAGGATTTATCTGTGACATGGACGGTGTGATATACCATGGTAACAATCTGATTGACGGCGTTTTGCCGTTTGTTACCTGGCTTATGGAGCAGGAAAAGCACTTCGTTTTTTTAACAAACAGCTCCGAACGCACACCGCTGGAGCTGAGTCAGAAGCTGAAAAGAATGGGACTGGACGTTCCGGTGGAGCATTTTTACACCAGCGCCCTGGCAACGGCAAGCTTTCTGAAGAATCAATGCCCGGGTGGCAGCGCATATGTAATCGGTGAGGCAGGACTTTTAAATTCTTTATATGACGCCGGAATCTGCATGAATGATGTGAACCCGGATTATGTGGTGATGGGTGATACCAGAACCTATAATTTTGAAAAGATCGAAAAGGCGATTGCCTTAGTGAATAACGGCGCTAAGCTGATCGGCACAAACCCGGACATCACCGGACCGACCGAGCAGGGAATTATGCCGGCAACCGGCGCGCTGATTTCTCCCATTGAGATTGCAACCGGAAAAAAAGCGTATTTTGTCGGCAAGCCAAATCCGCTCATGCTTCGCCACGCAATGAAAACGCTTGGCTGCCATAGCGAGGAAACCGTCATCATCGGCGACCGGATGGATACCGATATTGTTGCCGGGATTGAAACCTCCACTGAAACAGTGCTTGTATTAAGCGGTGTTACCACAGAAAAAATGATTGGTGATTTCCCATACCGTCCGACTCATATTGTCAATAATGTCGGAGACTTGGTTCGGGATTAAACAATATATTTTGTTAAAACTCAGTAATAATTTGACTTGAAAAAAAGCATGACTCATGATAAAATATCAAAAAAAAGATAGGAGATATTTTATGAAGCAGAAAAAATTTTCCCCAAATACCGTTTTTGAAAGCAACACAACCTATGTTGCAGATCGAGAGATTTACCATATCTTTCCGAATCAGACGGACATTCGCTGTTGGTGGACAACGGTTTCCAGCAGCGAGGACGCTTTATGTGCGGCTTTTGTTTTAAGAAATTTAGAAAATGTTGTAATTGACCTGGGCGGTGCAAGGCTTGTGTTCCATGGCAGGGTTATGCCCTTTGCAATTTATGATTGTAAAAATGTCACCGTTAAAAACTTTTCAATTGATTATGACCGTCCCTTTTTTACGCAGGGAAGGGTCATTCAATATGAGCCGGAGAGTATTACCATTGAAATTCCGGAGAGGTTTGGCTATCGTGTTTCGGATGGATATTTTACGGCAGTTTCAGACACCTGGGAGCATTGCCTGAATCATGGAAATCTGTTATTTTGTGCGTTTTCTCATCAAACCGGACAGATTTCTCCGCATGCCGCTGGTGAATTGGGCTTAATCGGAAAGGAGATTTTCCCAAACGAAAATCCGCCAATGCCGATTCGCCATATTACTGTGGAGGAGGTCGGAGAGCAAAAGGTGAAGCTATCCGGTTTTAGTAAGAAATTTGCTCCGGAGGTTGGAGATATCCTTGTTTTCACACATGAGGATCGGAGAAAATGCGGTTTTTTGCTTGAACGGTCATGTGATACAAATTTTGAAAATATCCGGCTGCTGCATGTGCCGGGGTTAGGAGTAATCGCCAATCTTTGTCATAATCTGACCTTCCGCCGCTTTGACGTTTCCTTGGATTCAGAAAACGGAGAACGTGCTGTTTCAATCAATGCGGACGCGCTCCATGGTTTCCACTGCACCGGGAAAATTACAGTTGAGGATTGCTGTTTTGAAGGTCTTTTGGACGATGTTTTTAATTTCCACGGAAATTATATTACTTGTCTGGAAAAGCTGGACGCACATAAAATCCTGTTGCATAATGAC
>RQCD01000081.1 GCA_008668455.1 Clostridia bacterium | reverse complement strand
ATTCAAACAGGGTATTCATCATCCGGGGAGGATCATCTTAACAAGCAACCAGAAAATTTATCTTGAGGAGGGCGCTGTTGTCTATGGTGATATCTATGGTGAGGATGTTTCAAATGTGGAGATTTCCGGGAGCGGAATTTTCGATCATAGCTGGCAAACCGTATTTACCAGAAACAATGATTTTGTGGATCCCATCCGTCCCCGTCCGATTGCGCTCAGGTATTCCGAGCAGGTTGTGATTCGGGACATTATCATTCGGGATCCGTTTTTTCTGGCTGTTCGTCCGATTGGATGCGAAAATCTGCTGATTGATAATATCAAAATTATCGGCTGCTGGAGATATAATTCAGACGGGATTGATCTGATTAATTGCAAACATGGGATTATCCGGAATTGCTTTGTGCGATCCTTTGACGATTCCATTTGTCTTAAGGGCTTTTGTTCTCCGTTTATTAACGAGATGACACATCATGGAAAGCAATATGATGTGATGGAGGATATTACAATTTCTGATTGTGTTGTCTGGAACGAATGGGGAAAAGCCTTAGAGGTAGGAGTAGACCTTTGCGCAAGGGAAATCAGGGGGTGCAGATTTTTAAATTGTGATGTGATACACGCATCTAATATGGCAATGGATATTTCCAATGTAGACTATGCAGACGTTCATCATATTTCCTTTGAAAATATTCGTGTTGAATGCTCTGATTGCGAGCCAAAGCCGATGATACAGGAAAGCGAGGAGCAGATATATGCTTCTGATACAAAATACTATCCGCTTTTGACTTGTGTTGCTGTCTTTTATTCAAAGGATTATTCCTCAAAGGGGGAAAGAGGACATATTCATCATATTACCTTCCGTGATATTTATGTGTATTCGGATCAAATGCCGTGCTCTGAGCTCTGCGGATATGACGAAACGCACCGGGTGGAACAAATTTTCTATGAAAATATATATTTTAATGATCAAAAATTGAATTGCCTTGAAGATGCCAAGCTAATGGTTGGCGATTTTGCAGATCAGATCGTGTTAAAATGACAAGGAGAACGGGAGATGAGAATTACACTGAAAGATATTGCAGAGGAGCTGCAAGTCAGCACGAACACCGTTTCCAAAGCGCTGAATCATAAAGCAAAGGTCAGCGAGGAATTGCGGGAAAAAATTATAGAAACCGCCAGACGGTTAGGCTATGAAAAGAATACCTATGCATCAAGACTGTCTCAAAAGCCGATCACCATAGGGGTTCTGATCAATGGGTATGATAAAAACTATTATCAATATACTCTGAGGGGATTTCAAAAGGCGGAAAGGCAGCTTGCCGACTGCAAAGTCTTTTTTGATATCAGGATTGTAGAAATTGACAGCTATACAGAGGAAAATTCTGTTAAAATTGTAGATGAATTTGTTGCAAACGGTGTGCAGGGAATTATTTTTAACGATTGCCATTTTAGCGCTCTGCAAAGGCTTTTAGACAGTCTGAATGAAAAAAATATTTACGCTGCGCTTTTAAATTATGATTCGGATCAGATGAAACGCTCTTTTTCCATGACAAACGACTATAAAATCGCAGCGGGACTTGCCTGTGACATTTTTAAAATGAAACTGGATATCCGGGAGCGTATCATCCTGTACTCCCAAGCGGACGCATCTTATAGCGGAAAATGCTTTTTGGAGGCATTTTCCCGGCAGGCAAACGAGCATCATTTTAAAAACATTACAATTGCTTCCTCCAGGCAGGAATTTTTTGATGTTATGGCAGAAGATGCCGGCGGAATCTATGTTGCACACGCAAGCTACCTGGAGGTATGCTCCTATCTGAAAAAGCATTTTGCTCCGGAGAATAAGCCTTGCCTGGTTGTTTCGGATATTTATGAACAGGCAGCGCCGTTTGTAGAAGATGGAACAATTGACGCAATCATTTATCAGAAGCCGCAAAAGCAGGCTTTTGACGCAGCCCTTGCGATGTATCATGCGATTTTTGAAGGGAGCGGTGCGGAGGAAAAGAAAAAAATCATTCCATTGCTGCTATTAAAAAGTAACTATCAAAAATACCTATAAGCAAAAAAAGTTGAAAGCCTTGATAAGCTCTCAACTTTTTGCTGCTATCTCTTTCGGATTACCCTTGCCGGGTTTCCGACTGCGACGGAATAGGGGGGAATCGGCTTTACCACGACTGCGCCGCTGCCGATGACAGACCCCTCTCCGATATCTCCGGAATAAAGAATACAAACCCCCATACCGACATAGACATCCCTGCCGAGTGTGACTTTTTTGGAATGACCGCCCGGGCTGAAAATGATCCGGTTCGGATCTTCAAAAATGTGTGAGTAGGGCGTCAGGGTGATATTTTGCGCAAACAGACAATCCTCGCCGATTTCTAAGCCCTTATGTCCGAACAGGGTGGTTCCTGTTCCGAGATAAGTACGCGCGCCGATTTTAATATATCCCTCGGCTGGTGATTCGGTATCCAAATAAACCCGGTCGTTTAAAACCGCGTTGTCACCGATTTCAATGCCGCCCTCACCTCTTGCGGTCAGGGTTACGTCGTCGCAGATGGTGACATTATCTCCGATCGAAATAAATTCCGGGTGATTGATTTTTACATTCCGACCGATTTTCACATTTTCGCCCATTGATTTTAATACGGTGCGGTAGTACTGATTCCGGACTTTTTCTGCCTCGTCGCTGTCTGACTGCATAAAGAACATTTTGTAAAGCTCCTCCTGATCTGGCAGAGCAGAAAAGGCGTTTGTAAAAAACTGTTCCATTATTTGTTTTCCCCCTGATGCATTGCCATGGCACGATATCCGTTTTCAGATTCGATGTCTTGTTCCCATTTTTTCTTTACGATCTCGTAGACCTCGTCCTCGATTTCCGGTGTGCCGTCCTTACGGGTGGGAAGAAGCTGATCTCCGGCAACATTTTTGTCGGTGCAGGCGGTATCGTTTCTCCATTTTTCCCGTTCTTCCGGATTTCTCAGATTCGGAATTTCCATGGATTCGCTGTTCTTTAAGATGGAGCGGTATGCAAACATGCCCGGCAGGAACATATCCAGCGCCTCATAGACGTCAATAATGTCTGCCGCCGGATTTCCGAGAATTTTCTCCACAAAATGATACATGGAATAAAAGTCCGAACCGCCGTGTCCGAATGCTTCGCACTGCACGTCATGGTCGCGTTTCGGGAGATAGGTTTCTGCCGGACGGTCGGCATATTCTCCTGGATACTCGTCCGCTTTTACATAAATCCGTGCAATATGTCCGGCATCTGCGTCCTCTCTGGGGCATTCCATTCTTCCCTTGCTGCCGTACATGCTGTACCAAACGGAGTTTTCATAAAGACCGCCGTGAATACTTTTGATGATTCCGCCGTTTTCCAGCGTGACAATTTCCATGCCAAAGGTCGCCCCCTTTTGCCCCACCTCTGAAGAGCGCCCGTTCATTGTGCTTTCAAAGCCGGTGACGCGTACCGGACGTAAACCGGTTGCATGGATGATCGGACCGATGGAGTGTGTGCAGTAAAAGGTGGAATACATATTGTTTCTCCAGTGGTCGCGCACGCCATAAGTGATGCTTGGCCAGATCGGAGCGCAGTTATGCACATACTCGCACTCGCCATACTCAAATTCTCCGATTTTGTTTTTTTGGTAAAGCTCTTTCATCTCATAGGGAGCAGGCATATAACAGTAGTTTTCGCCGTAGGCATAAATCATTCCGGTTTCTTCCACTGCCTCAATCAGTTCCACTGCCTCCTTCATTGTCTGCACCGGCAGTACCTCGGAATAGACGTGAAGTCCTCGTTTCATTGCCTGGATGGCAAACGGTGCGTGCTCGGTTGCAAAGTTTGCTAACACGACTGCGTCCATGTCGTGGTTTAAAAAGTCCTCATAGCTGTCATAAAATGCAAGCTTCATCCCCTCGCAGAGCTTTTTCTGCCCTTCCAAAACCTCCGGATTGTTGTCGCAAATGGCAACCAATTCTGCATTATCTGCAATTTTGCAGTAGTTAATCATGCCTGTTCCGCGGTAACCGCCCACAACGCCGATTCGTACTTTTTTCATATCAGTGTTCATTCCTTTCTGTGATTTTGATAATTTCATATTAGCATAGATTTTTCAAAAAGGAAATGGAAAATTTACTTGAAAATATAGAAAAAATTCTTTTTTTGCTTGACATTTTGAAATATTCATGCTATGGTAATAACAAAGAGGGAGGGATCTATATGGAGCAAAATATATGCAGATTTATTCCGAAGAACGGAGATTCCGGTGAGCTGAATATCATTAATCTGGTGTATGAGACAAATCCGGCGGTTTACCATGAGCAAAAAAGCATCAGCGCCACGCACCGGCTTCATATTGTTGTTTCCGGGAGTGGGGTTTTGCGCACAATGGGAGGCATATATCCGCTCTCTCCGGGGGATATCTTTTTTTGTCTTTCCTCTATGCCTTACACGATTCGGTCGGAGCAGGATTTAACCTTTTATTATCTCAGCTTTTTAGGAGAGCGTGCAAATCTTTTGATGGATCGCACCGGAATCGGGCGGCAGAAGCTTTATTTTCCCGGATTTTCTTATTTGCTTCCAATCTGGAGCGATACGATTCAGAATCCGGTGTCCCGATCGCATCTTGCCTGTGAGGGTTTGCTTTTGTATACCTTTGCAGCCATTGAGGGAACAGAAGAAAAAAAGGAGCAGCCGTCAGATGATCTGACGCTGCTCCTGCGGAAATATATCGACGATCATTTTTCCGATCCGACGCTTTCGCTCCATACCCTGAGCCGGGAATTTTCCTATAGCGAGAAATATATCTCCACGCTGTTTAAAAAGAATTTCAAAGCAGGGATCATGAAGTATATCCAAGTCCTCCGGATTCAGCGCGCCTGCGAGCTGATTGAGGAGGGGTTTACCTGTGTCAAGGATATTTCCGGTCTATGCGGTTTTTCCGATCCGCTATACTTTTCAAAGTTTTTTAAAGAGCGAACCGGAGTTCCGCCGAAAAAATATATCCAAAACAGACAAAGCCATGCGGTTGACTGATCTTTATTTCAAATAAAAATCAAAATGAATGTCCTGTTCGCTGAGCCGGTATTCCTCCGCAAGCTCCGGACCGCAGCTGTTTGTACCAAGCCCTGAAACCTTATAGTCAATCCGGATGTTGGTGCGGCCGTTTTTCACAAGCTCATTTGTATGCATCGCCTCGGTAAGCGCGTCCGCAGTATATTCGGATACAGAAAATTCAAATTCGGTATCGGTGAGAACCGTTAAACCGGAATCCATTTTCAAATATTTTGTCCGGGTATGGTTGCCATGCTCCTGCGGAAGAATGTAGGGAACGTATTCCTCCCTTGCCGTGCTGCGATAACGTCCCATTTTTGCATGGGCATTGCAATCGCAATAGTTTTCGCCGCTGCCCATTCCGAAATAGGTAAAGCCGTCATTCACAGCCGGTGAGGTGATTTCAAAACCAAGCCGCGGCAGGTAAGTGACGGGCATGCGTTTTCCGGAGAGCGATACCCGAATCATGCCGTCTGCAAAGAATGTATAGTTTACCTCATAGCGCAAAAACGGCAGTCTTGAAATGCCGGCAAGAGAAGCTTTTACGGTGATTGTGTTTTCCGACAGGGAGCAATCGTAAACCTTGGTGCAGAGACGGTTGTAGTTTTCTGCCCGATCCTCATCCGGGATCAGGAAGGTACCCCATTTTTTCTTGATGTTCCGGTCGTTATCGGTTGGTGCGCGCCAAACGGTCAGCTTCATGCGCTCTGCAAGCTGTTCTTTTCCGTTCTTCTCCATTTTCTCTAATACGCCATAATGTTTGTTAAAAACATAATAGAAGCCTTCTCCGCGGAAATAGACGCGTGTTTCATCCTCCTGCTCCGGTAAAAGCGGCGCAGCAGCTGTGATTTTTTGAGTATTTGCTTTTAGCGTATGCTGTACAAAACCGATTTCCTCCCCCTCTGTATTTTTGAGAGTCACGTTCACATATCCGCCGAACCGGCAGGAAAGCGCAGGAACTTCAATCGGAATTTCTGCGGATGCGTGCGGTGCAATGTCGGGAGAAAAAATCTTTTCCCATACCACTCTGTCATCTTCTAAAACCGAGATTTCCAGGGTGTATTTGTTCAGATTTGTAAAATCGAACCGATTTGTCAGGGTCAGGGTTGTGCCGTCAAGCGCGGAGGCAAAATTCTGGTAGAGATATTTTGCATTCAAAGAGCCTGCCTTTAGGGTTCTGTCTGCAAAGACTAAGCCATCGTTGCAGAAATTGCTTGCATGTACCCTTTCTCCGAAATCGCCGCCGTATTGGTAGATACCGTTTTTGGATACGGTGTGATCTGCCCATTCCCAGATACATCCGCCGATTAACTTCGGATAGGTGTAGAATGCGTCTATATATTCCTTGAGTCCGCCCGGTCCGTTTCCCATGGCATGCGCATACTCGCAGAGAAAATACGGCTGTTTTTTCGATTTATCCTTTGCGTAGTCCACAATATCCGAAACCGGCGGATACATCATCGAGTAAACATCGGCATGATCGGAAAGTCCCGTGCGGCTGGCATCCTCGCAATGGATCAGCCGGGAGGAATCGCGCTCTCTTGTCCAGCGGATCATGCTCATATGATTTTCGCCATGATTGCTTTCGTTTCCGGTTGACCACATAATGATACAGGGATGGTTTTTGTCGCGTTCCACCATTCTCTGCATCCGGTCTAAAAATGCCGGCTCCCATTCCGGGTCGAAGCATGGCCAGATCGGATCGGCGTCATAGCCGGGCATGTCTGCGCTTCTGGAAGAAAATCCATGTGTTTCTAAATCCGTTTCGTCCACCACATAAAAGCCCATCTCGTCGCAAAGGTTTAAAAGCTCCGGTGCGGGGGGATAGTGTGAGGTGCGGATGGTATTGATATTGAGTGATTTCCTCAAAAGCAGCTCGCGGCGGATAAATGAATCCCTCATCGCATAGCCATTCTCCGGGTGGGT
>RQCD01000239.1 GCA_008668455.1 Clostridia bacterium | reverse complement strand
TTACTCTGAAACTTTTCCTCGAAAAATGGTGCACCGATTATTGTGTTTTTGCCATAAAAACGATGCATGGAGATAAACAGGAAAGAAATCGCAAACTATTGACAAATTCGACTTATTTTGATAAAATATATGTAGATAAATATATCTTTTTTTAGCTGGCACAACATAATTGTTATTATGTTGTGCTTTTCAACATCGCAAAAAACCGAGTTTTTGCAGTTGTTTCATATGCTCTGTTCCGCTTTCTGCGGTGTAAATTCTTGTAGTGTTAATATTGGAATGACCGAGTATATCGGCGAGTCTTACAATATCCTTTTGCAGGGAGTAATAAGCTCTTGCGAAAAGGTGGCGGAAATTATGCGGAAAAACCTTTTCTTTTGCAACTTCCGCGCTTTCGCACAGCTCTTTTAACATTCTCCATATATTGGATCTGTCAAGAGGCGTACCCGTTCTCGTAACAAAGACGCTGCCGCTTTTGATACCCTGTTTCGATGCATATTGATTCAGCATGACACACAGCTTTTTGGGCAGAAAAGCCTGCCTTATTTTCCCTTTGCAGCTTATGGTTGCTTGTCCCCGTTTTATAGCGTTCAATCAGGCGTTCTTTATATTGAATGACCCTTTCCTTGCACGGAATTTCTCTGCCGTCTGAACCCCTTTTTAACAAGGCCTTATTCTGTTTTCTTTCTATCTCGACTACATACCGTAACCGATGCAGAGCTTTTGCGGATTATTTGAACGGGTGTTATTTTCATCTCATATCGGCAGCAATACATTGGTCGATTAACGATTTCAGCTTTTCCATTTGTGATTTGCCGGTAACGGCGCCAACGATTGGTTCACCTACGATGCTGCCGCTGCGGTCAACCACATAGGTTGTGGGATAAGCATATACATTTTCGATAAACCTTCCTGCCTCGCTGCCTGAATCAAAGTATACGTTTCGGTAGGAAGCGCCTTTCTTTTTCAAAACCGCCTTTGCTTCGGATATTGCCGCCTCGTCTCCGTCCAGCGTGAACGAGTTGATTCCGATGAGAGAGCCACCCTTCCCGGAAAGCTCCTTATTCAGCGCATCAAGCTCAGAAAGCTAACCCACGCAGGGAGAACAGGTAGTGAACCAAAAGTTTACCACAGTGACAGCGTTGCCGGAGAACAGCTCATCACTCTTTATTTCGTTCCCGTCCAGGTCCTTTCCTTCAAAGGACGGAAAGCTTCCCGTGATGCCGCCGTTATCGGCGGGCATGCTCATATCATCATCCGACGATTTTTGTGCGGCATCCGGATATTTTTTTTCAATCATAGTCAGCTTATTTTCAATCTCCCGGATTTTCTCTGCTTCACCCTTAAGCAATTTAAGCTCGTCTTCCGTAAACCGTTCCTTGACGGTGTCAATGGTTTTGAGAAGAAAATCACCGTAGTTTTTACCGTCCTCCTGCAAAGTCATGCTCTTGTCCGCCGCTGCAAAAACCTGTTCCCAAAGCTCGGTATTTTCTGACAAGACCGCATTTTCCTGCGTCATCAGTTCCTGGTGCATAGCTGCCGCTTCCTCGGCGTTTTTCGGTTCATTTTCCATACCGTTCAATTTGTTTTTATCCGCCGTCCCGCAGGCTGCCGTAACTAACACCAGCAGCGCAATCGTCAGCGCCATTGCTGCAATCCTTTTCATACTCATGTTTATTCCTCCTGATTTTTCATTTATTCTCTGCGGCATTTGCGCTGCTTTCATCTTTACCTTTTCCGAAGCCATACCGAAAATGAACGGCATTTGCCGGACATGCCCGGATGCACATGCCGCAGCGAATGCATTCGGTATGATTAGGAGTTTTTGTCACGTCCACAGCCATCTTGCAAGCTTCTGCACATTTTCCGCAGGTTACGCATTTGCTCTTATCCACCTTCATTTGAAACAGAGAAACCTTGTTCAGCAGAGCGTAGAATGCGCCGAGCGGACACAGCCATTTGCAGAACGGGCGGTAAAACACCACGCTAAGCACAATTACAACCAGTAAAATACTGAATTTCCAAGTGAACAATGCTCCGAGCGCCGAGCGGATACCGGGATTGACAACAGACAGCGGAATTGCCCCCTCCAACACACCCTGCTGACAAATATACTTGCAGAAAAAGGGTTCACAAATTCCGACATCATTTACCGCCAACGCCGGCAACAGAAACACCGCTACCAAGAGAACGGGGTATTTCATCAAAGTCAAATATTTCAGCTTTTTGGTTGAAAGCTTTCTTGTCGGGATTTTATGCAGCAGCTCCTGAAACCAGCCGAACGGACACAAAAATCCGCAGATAAAGCGTCCCAGCAATACTCCGAGCAATATGAGAGTTCCTGTAATATAATATGAGAAACCATACCTTGCAGACCCCGCGACTGCCTGAAAAGCGCCGATAGGGCAGGCTCCGGATGCCGCAGGGCAGGAGTAACAGTTTAGCCCCGGTACACATACGTTTTTCCAGGCTCCCCGATAAATTCCGCCCTTTAGAAAATTTGGAAGATGCAGATTACTCAATAAAGCTGCCGCTGCCTGAATGTACCCGCGGAAACGAGTCAGTTTTTGTGATATACCTGAAAATTTCTTACCCAATTCCCACACACTCCAGACATAAT
>RQCD01000026.1 GCA_008668455.1 Clostridia bacterium | reverse complement strand
GCGTTTCCAGATTCACATTTTCCATACTGCGGAAAATATTTGTTTCCACATAGTGATTTGTGTTTTTAATCTCGCCAATTATTTTTTTCGTTTCCATCCGTTTCGATTCTACCGGTGCTTCGCCGCATGCCTCGGCAAATTTGCAGGCGCACTGCAAAAAATGCAGGTTGTTATAATCACGCCATTTTTTGATATCCTCCTCCCGGATCAGATACATCGGACGGATCAGCTCCATGCCTTCAAAATTTGTGCTGTGCAGCTTTGGCATCATGGTCTGCGTCTGACCGCTATAGAGCATCCCCATCAAAACTGTCTCGATCACATCATCAAAATGGTGTCCGAGTGCAATTTTGTTGCAGCCTAATTCCTTTGCCTTTGCATACAGATTTCCGCGCCGCATCCGTGCGCAGAGATAGCAGGGCGATTTTTCGATATGGAATACCGTGTCAAAGATTGTGCTTTCAAATATGGTAATCGGGATTCCGAGCCTTTTCGCATTTTCCTCAATCAGCTTCCGGTTTCCCGGTGCATATCCCGGATCCATCACCAGAAAGACCAGCTCAAAATGAAATTTCCGGTGTCGTAAAAGCTCCTGAAACAGCTTTGCCATCAACATAGAGTCCTTGCCGCCTGAAATACAGACGGCAATCCGGTCGTTTTCCTCCAGTAACTGATATTCTTTAATTGCTGTGACAAATTTCGTAAAAAGTACTTTATGATAGGTTTTCTGAATACTCTTTTCCACACGCTTGAGATATTCTTCTTCTGACAGTTGTTTTTCTATTTCCATCCTTTTCGGTCTCCAATACTTGTTACAATTCGATACCCTGCGCTCTCCACGCGTTTTTCCAGGCATCCGCGGCACTGCGCTGCCTCCTCACCGGTACAGATTTTATTTTCATACAGGTCGTACAGCTTCCGAAACCGCACCGGCGACAAATTCGGCATCACCACATTTGCGCCTGCCTTTAACCCCAGCTCCCGTCCGTTTGGGTCAATCGTTCCAAGTGCGGTGGTTGCCGGAATTAATGCATCCGGAAACAGCAGCCGCAGGATCGCAACCAGCCGGAGCGTTAAATGGAGCGTTCCGCTCGGAAAATCCGCAAACGGTGTTTCTGCATGCGTGATATACGGTCCGATCCCAATCATATCCGGCTTTAGCTCCTGCAAAAAGCGCAGATCGGAAACCAGATTTTCAAGCGTCTGATACGGACTTCCCACCATAAAGCCAGACCCCACCTGATAGCCGATTTCCTTTAGGGTAAACAGGCATTTTTTTCGGTTTTCCAGGCTCATTTCCGTGGGGTGCAGCTTCTGATAATGTGTATAATCGGCAGTTTCATGCCGCAAAAGATAGCGGTTTGCGCCGGCATCATAAAGCGCCTGATAGCTTTCCCGGCTTCTCTCACCGACAGACAGCGTAATGGCGCAATCCGGAAATTCACTCCGGATTGCAGAAACAATGCCGCAAAGCCGCTCGTCCGTAAAATACGCGTCCTCGCCGCCCTGCAAAACAAAGGTACGAAACCCTAATTCATATCCCTCCCGGCAACAGAAAAGAATTTCCTCCCGATTCAGGCGGTATCTCTCTGCTTTTTGGTTTCCGCGCCGGATTCCGCAGTAGAAGCAATCATTTTTACAATAGTTTGTAAATTCGATCAGACCACGGATATATACCGCGTCTCCATAATTTCTGCGCCGCACCTTGTCCGCACGGGAAAACAAAGTCTGATCATACTGATCTGTACCAAGAAGTGCCAGAAATTCAGAGTCACTCAAATTTTGATTTTTTTCCAGCTTGTCTATCATAGTCATACGCGCCTCCCAAAATACCGATCATTTTCATATGCATTATACCACGGAAAGGAATCGCTGTCAAGCTTCTTTTTTGTACGCATTATTTTAAAAAAAGTTTACAAATGCAAGTTCTGCTTGCATTTTGTGTTCCTGTTTGCTATAATGGAATCAGAATATAAACAGGAGGAAAATTGAATGCGGAAAATTTTTATCTATGCTGGTATTTTGGCAGCGTTCTTGATACAAACAGCCTTTGCAGAGGGATATTCGCTCTCCTTTGTGGCGGAGCATTACGGAGAATATGGAATCCTGGGCGGCTATGACGAAAACGGAACGCTTGTTTATGCAGAAAAGCTCCCGGTTGTTATCCGGAATCAGGAATTGCAGATCGACCCGGGCGAGGAGGCGAAAAATTCTGCGTCCCTGCGCTTTTTCATGCCTCAGGCAGATACGGTGGTCACCGAATTAAAGCCGGTGGAGGAAAAGCCGGCAGACGACCCGAAAAACCAGATCTCCCGGTATCCGACCGCGCTGGACGCAGCAACTGCTTTTGCAGTAGTGAAAAAAGCTGAGCTTGCCAGTGTGAATGACGAAGAAGTGATCGCCATGGATTTACTCTTTCGCGGAGATGAAATCCAGCTCTATGCGGACACCGGTAAGACACTTGTTTCTGCACCGGAGGAATATCAGGAGCTTGCAGGCGCAGATCTGACCGCTTTAAAAGGCGGGGATGTGATTTATATGACTACCAACTTAAGCGGAGATCTCTCCACCGTTGAGCTGATTTTCCGTCCGCAGACACAGGACTATGTTACAGACGGAGAGGATCACGGTACAAGCTTTGAAAAGCTTTTTACCGCAAACGGAGCAGTCAGCACAAAGCGGCCGACCCCATATGTGCGCTATGGCACAGGCACCGGAAAGGATCAGCAGTATGCGTTTGGTCTGATCTGTGAAAAAAACGGCAGTACATATCTCACACTCCGGAACGCTGCCGGACGGGAGGATCAGGAGATTGACGTTTCCCTGACGCAGAATACCGTTGTGTATCTGTACGACAAAACAAAAAAAGAAAAGCTGACGATCGGTTCGCCGGCAGAAATTGAAAAATCTGAAATTCCGTCTGCATCCTGTGATGAGGATGGAAATATTATAAGCTGGGATTCGGACTGCGTCCGCAATTATGCCCTTGTCCGCATGGATGACGGAATTGCTCTGGATGTTGTTGTTTACATGAATTACCAGGGATAACGGAGGAATTGTATGCTTGCAAAGATAAATTCCTGCGGTCTATACGGCATTGACGGATTTTTGGTGAATGTACAGGCAGACATCGGAAACGGACTGCCTGCCTTCGACATTGTCGGACTGCCGGACGCGTCGGTCAAGGAGGCAAAGGAACGCGTTCGTTCTGCCATCAAAAATACCGGATTTGTTGTTCCGGCGAAAAAAATCGTAATCAATCTTGCTCCGGCTGCACAGCGCAAGGAGGGATCGCATTACGATCTCGCGCTTGCTGCCGCCATTCTCTCGGCAACCGAGCAAATGCGGATTCCGGAGCCGGAAACCTGCGTCTTTTTAGGAGAGCTTTCCCTGGATGGAACCATCCGCCGTTCGGACGGAATCCTGCCGATGGTAATTTCGGCATACAAAGAAGGCGTTCGGAAATTCTTTGTCCCCTGCGAAAATGCAGACGAGGCGGCAGTGGTGGAGGATGCGGAAATCTATCCGGTGGAAAGCCTTTCTGCCTTACAGGCGCATCTCCTGGGAGATGCGCCGATTTCCCGGCATTATGCCGACCTTTCACACGCAGCAGAGCATACCAGCGAGCCGCTCTTGGATTTCTCGGATGTAAAGGGACAGAAAAATGCCAAGCGCGCGTTAGAGATTGCCGCGGCAGGCAATCACAATGTCCTGCTGATCGGTCCGCCCGGAACAGGAAAAACCATGCTGGCACAGAGAATCAGTACAATTTTACCCGATCTGACCTTTGAGGAGGCTTTGGAGGTAACAAAGATTCATTCTATTGCCGGTCAGCTGCCGAAAAATACGCCCTTGGTTACCAAACGCCCATTCCGGCATCCGCACCACACCATTTCTGCGTCTGCCCTCTCCGGCGGCGGCAGTGTGCCGCGCCCCGGCGAGCTTTCGCTTGCGCACAACGGCGTGTTGTTTTTAGACGAATTTCCGGAATTTCAGCGTTCGGTGCTGGAGGTCATGCGGCAGCCGTTAGAGGATGGGAGAGTGACCATCTCGCGTGTGAATGCAACGCTGACATACCCGTGCAATCTGATGCTGATTGCCTCTATGAATCCCTGTAAATGCGGCTATTATGGCAGTACGCAAAAAGCCTGTACCTGCACCCCGAACGAATTGAACCGATACCGGAGCAAAATATCCGGACCTCTGTTAGATCGGATTGATATTCAGGTAAATGTGTCTGAGGTTGCCTACCGGGATCTGGATTCCTCCCAAAAGCCGGAATCCAGTGCAGAAATCAAGGAACGCGTGGACCGGGCAAGAGAAATTCAGCTGAACCGCTACCGCGGTCTTGGTATTTACTCCAACGCACAGCTGACTGCCGGATTGCTTTCTGAATTCTGCAGATTAGGAGAGGCAGAGAGCAAAATTCTGAATATTGCCTTTGACAAGCTGGGTTTAAGCGCACGCGCCTATTCCAGAATTTTAAAGGTTGCAAGAACGATTGCCGATCTGGACGGTTCGGAAAAAATTTTATCAAAGCACATTGCCGAGGCAACGCAATACCGGAATTTAGACCGGAATTATTTTTCATAAAATCTTCATTAAGAAAACACATCTTTGTGTTATGATAAAAATGAATGGAGGGATTTTGATAGAAAAAAGAGTGTTGATTGTCGAGGACGAGGACTACGACCTGCTTTTGTTAGATGTGATCTGCTTTTATCCAAGGTTTGGGGATATGACTATTTCGGGGATCTTCGGACGGTAGATACCCACATTAAAAAGCTGCGCTCCAAGCTGGGAGAAAGAGCGGTTCATATTAAAACACTGATCAAAGCAGGATATAAATTTGAGGAATAACAAAAAGGGATGTCAAAAAAGGCGTTCTGCACTCTTTTTTACACCCCTTTCTTCGTTTTTTACTGGAGCAGCCTGATCTGCTCCCGATAGGCTTCCGGTGTAAGCTTTTCTGTTTTTTTAAACAGTTCGGTAAAGTAGCTTGCATTTTCAAAACCGCATTCCGCGGCGATTTCTGTAATCCTTTTCGGACTATCTGCCAGGAGACTCTTTGCTTTTTCTAATTTTAAATAATTTTTCCAGCTGGTCAGGGTCATATTGGTTTTACTTTTAAACATATGACACAGATAGAATTTGCTCATGTTCATGCTTTCTGCAATTTCATCTAAGGTAAGGTTCTGACTGATATTGCTTTCAATCAGATCTTTTACGCGCGAAATCACCGGGAGGTTATCGTTGTGTGTAATTTGAACGCCGCGGATCAGCTTTGCCAGCTGATAGATAATTTCCTTTTTATCTCCATCCTTTAGCTGTTCAATCAGCTCGTCCATCCTATGTCCGTCCACCCAGTGCATGCTCATGCAGTTGATCTGATAATTTTCAAAAAGCATTTTTACAATTTCCTCAACGCTCTGATCCTTTAGCAATTCTGCAATTTCCAGCTCGCTATACTGACTCCATTCATGATACGGATTATGCTCCTCTCCGTAGTATTCTCCCAATTTTGATACGATCATTTTAAGTCTGCTTCCCGGATCTGTCAGTTTACCCGCAATAATATCATCTTCCTTAATTTTTGCCATCAGAATTTCTCTGGCACATGCATAAGCTTCGTTTAGATTTTTCTTGAAGCCGCCCCGATCGCGGTCATAAGTGATATAAATATAGCCATCCTCTGCCTCTTTTGCGTCCGGATAGGAAACATCATTTCTGCCATCCAGCAGGAGACGGTATTTCCATGTCTCTCCCTCATCCTCCGATAGCAGCGCCGTCAGATTGTTTCTTCCGCAAAAATCAATATGATTGATCAGCAGGATGCGTCCGGATTTTAACCGGCGGATATGAAACCGGGAGCAAGGTCCGCCCAGTCCGCTGTCCTTTGCCTCCGTCCAGGTTGTGCCGCCGTCATAGGAATAGGAAACGGCAATTCCATATTCTGTACGGATATACATTGCCAGCGTTCCGTCCTTTCGCTCCAACACCATATGCTCATCATAGACGCGGCGGTAAGCAGCCACTCCACCCATTTTACGAAAGCTTTTTCCACCGTCATAGCTGGAATAGACAAATGCTTTTCGATCCGGATCGCAGGAGGGCTCTGTTCCGACTGCATAGCGGCGCTCCCAGACGGCAATCGGGAAAAGCCATTCGCGGTTGCTTTTCACAATCGGTTTATTCATCATGACGTCATTTCCGATTTTCTGCACGCTGCCCCATTCCAAAATATCCGCATCCGGATTTTCACAGACAACTCCGTAAACCGCATGATCCGGCGCACATGCCCAGGTAAACCACAGCCGGTCAAGCGGATCAATCCACAGGCATGAATCATAACAGCGATGTCCCTCCTTATATGCCGCTGCAATCGGTTCAGAAAAGTCACTGCCGGAATCTGATTTGATCAACACAGCATAGTTTCCGATTTCTTCTTTTGTGCCGCCGGAATAAAAGGTCAAAAAAATTCGTCCTTTCCGGGTTACCTCAATGCTGGGAATACCCTGCCAGATTCTATGTTCTGCTGAAAAGCCTGAAAGTACATCCTGATTGGTATAAAACACAAAAATTCCTCCTCATCTGTTCTTTCTGTTCCTATTCTATCATGATACCGTCCGATTGTCTATAACAAAATTGCGAAATACCGGGATATAAAAAAAGGGGGATGCAAAAAAAGAGTGCAGAATGCTCCAAACGCGCCCGACGGCGTACCTTCGTACTCCGAGCGGCGCGTTTGGAGCGTAGTTCAAGGGCAATCATCATAGGAAATCCGCAAAAATGCGGATTTCAACCCAAATAATCTGTTTTCAGGATGTTGAAACCCTTGAACGACCTGTGCCTTTTTTTGACATCCCCTCTGACGCTGTAAATTTATTTTAAAACGACCTTATGGAATATCTTTTTTCCTTTTTTAACGATCATACCGTTATCGGTGAACAATTCCTCTGTGACAACCATATTCGGATCGGTCACCTTTTCGTCGTTGACCGAAAGACCGTTTTGCTGCACCAGCCGTCTGCCTTCACCCTTTGAGGGGATCAGCTTGGTTAAGAGAAGTACGTCTAAAATTCCCTTGCCGATCACGTCTGTACGGTCAAGCTCAGTAGACGGCATATTTTCGCTCACGCCATGACCGGAGAATATCTCCTCCGCAGCTTTCTGCACGCGGTTTGCTTCTTCCTCGCCATGGACAAGCTTGGTTACTTCGTATGCCAGACGTTTCTTTGCCTGGTTCAGCTTCTGACCTTCCCATTTTTCCATTTCCCGGATTTCCTCCATCGGAACGAAGGTAATCAGCTTTAAGCAGCGGATTACATCATCATCCGCAACATTTACCCAGTACTGGTAGAAGTCATACGGCTTGCATTTTTCCGGATCTAACCAAAGTGCGCCCTTTGCGGTTTTGCCCATCTTCTTTCCCTCTGAGGTGGTCAGAAGTGTAAAGGTCATACCATAGGTCTGCGTCTGATCCTTACGGCGGCAAAGATCGATTCCGCCCAGAATATTCGACCATTGGTCATCTCCGCCAAGCTCAATTTTACAGTTATATTTGCGGTTTAGCATTAAGAAATCATAGCTCTGCATCAGCATATAGTTGAATTCCAGAAAGGACAACCCCTTTTCCAGGCGCTGCTTAAAGCATTCTGCGGTCAGCATTTTATTGACCGAAAAGCAAGAGCCGATATCGCGCAGAAATTCTACATAATTTAAATTTAAAAGCCAGTCGGCATTGTTCACCATTAACGCTTTTCCGTCTGAAAAGTCAATCATGGTGGAAAGCTGCTTTTTAAAGCATTCGCAGTTGTGGTCGATGATTTCCTTTGTCATCATCTGCCGCATGTCGGTTCTTCCGCTGGGATCGCCGATGTGCCCTGTTCCGCCGCCCACTAAGGCAATTGGACGGTGACCGGCATCCTGCATGTGCTTCATGACAACCATCTGCAGGAAGTGACCTACATGCAGACTGTCCGCTGTCGGGTCAAAGCCGATGTAAAAGGTTACCTTTTCTTTTCCTAATAATTCTCTGATTTCTTCCTCATGTGTTGTCTGCGCAATCAAGCCGCGCTCCTTTAACACGTCAAAAACATTTCGCTCCATTTTTCTGCTCCCTTGTTATATCTAATTATTTTTTACGAATTGAATAAATAATGGACCTCATGAGAGGTCAGATATCGCCATCTGCCCAGCGGAAGCGTTCCTAATTCCACTGTTCCGATCCGGACTCTTTGCAGATGCGTCACATGGCAGCCGACTGCCTCGAACATTTTCCGAACCTGACGGTTTTTCCCCTCATGAATCGTAATTTTAATCACGGTATATCCGTTTTCCGCATCCAGCATTTCCACCTCGGCAGGGGAGGTGGTATAGTCCTCAATCCGGATTCCGCGCCGCAGCTGCTGCAAACCGCGGACGGTGATTCCGCCCTTTAGCGTGGCAATATAGGTCTTGTCCAGGTGAAACTTCGGATGTGTCACACGGTAGGTAAAATCTCCGTCGTTGGTCAGGAGCAAAAGTCCCTCCGTTTCATAATCCAGTCTGCCGACCGGGAAAATCCGGGTGGGGATTTCCTCTCCGATCAGATCCACCACCGTTGGACGTTCAAACTGATCCTTTGCCGTGGAAACATAGCCTGCCGGCTTATTCAGCATAACATAGTATTTTTTTTGCGGCGCTTTGATCGGTTTGTTGTAAACCGAGACGTGATCCGCACCAAGCTCCACCTTTGTGCCAAGCTCGCGGACGGTTTCGCCGTTCACACGCACATGTCCGTCTGCAATCAGCTTTTCTGCTGCACGCCTGGATGCAATGCCGCACATGGCGATATATTTTTGCAGTCTGACAATCTCTCCCATGGCAAATACTTTCCTTTCATAGCAATACCTTTAGTATATCATAAGATTGCCAAAAATACAAGCCTCTCTTTTTCTTTCGGTCAATTTTATGAAAAAAACAGTACCATTTTGTCAATTTTTTTCATAAATTTGACCGAGGGAAAGAAGATGGGCAAACAAACGGCGCTTTTTCTTATTTTGCAGCAGCTACGATACTTTCAAATCGCTTGGCATCCTCTGCCCTTTTGCATAACTCCACCAATAAATCATGTCCTTTTACAACATCAAAGCAAATTACCTTTGCATTTCCCAATCGGGAATAAGAAACCGCGCCATGCTCGAAAAAGTACGGTTCCAATTTCGGGAAAAGATTGGATGTCCAGTATGCCATCTTGTTCATATGTGAAATTTTGTGTTTTTCTCCGTTCATATCCACCAGGCATGCGTCAAAATAGAATGCCTCGTCCTCCGGTAAATCATTGACCTCCTCATCCACAGCATGAAGATAGGTGTTGCTCTCTAACCCCACCCCAATCATGACAACCTTGGCATTCTGATCATATAGTCTGCCCCACACACCATTCCGCGGCGTCCGCGACCGGACCTGGATTTCTCCGTCTGCATAGACCTCTGCTTTTTTTCCAAAGATCGCCGCAGAATGCGTCGGATGCAGGGAACGAACTGCATTTTCATGGTCAATTGCGACTTTTGCACACAGTGACGGAAACGCTCCGATACAAGGTTTCGTTGTCCGGACATTAAATTCCGGAGCTTCTGCATTTACATTTGCCCAGGTATGCGTTGGCACAACCAACATTCCCTCCTGCAGATATTCGCAAAATGCATTTAACATTGTTTCTGCACCGACGCAAATTTTTCCAATGCTTTTTAGTGAGGTATGCACTGTAACACAGTCGCCGGAAGAAATACCAAGCTGTTTCAGCATTTTTTGAATATCCTCTGCCTCGATTCCATCAATCAAAGAAAATCCTTCCGGAGCATCTAATTGAATTTTTTCCAATTGAATATTTTTCAAAATACAATCCTCCACACTGGTATTGCAATAAACGGCATGCTCCGCATAGCGCGAGGACACGTTTTGAACTGTAATACGGGAAAGATCTGCTTTTCCGGATTTTGCGCCATAGCCTGTATATAGCTTGACAGTTGCCTCCCGATTTCCATTTCCAACCTCCTGCACTCCATCAATCAGGATATCATGCACGCGGCAGCCGTCTGCTGCCAGGCAAATCACTGCATGATGGCAGCCGCCTGTCTGAACATTCCGAATCTGAATATCGCGAATATCTCTGTCTTTATTCTCTAAACAGCATGACGGCTCCAACGGATACAGATAATTTCCAATCGGGTATTCTGTTTTCTCCGCCATTCCAAGCGCTGTGCAGGCAATGCTGTCATCCGAGGTATTGCCTGTCAGATTTTCTATCCGAATCTGCCGACAGCCTGCCCTAAGATCAATCCCGTCTCCGTTTTTTACATTGGTTTCAATTTCTAAATCATGTACAAATCCATTCCGGCAAAGATCAAGGGTAATTGTCCAGCACCGGGACTGGTCTAACTTGATACCGGAAATCTCAAAGCCGGTACAATTGGAAAACAAAATAGTAAAGGTTCGCCAGCCCCAAAAATCTCCGGTCATTTCCTGTTCTTCTTCTAACACCGGATGATACCCGACGCTGTTTTTGTCAGGACCGGAAATCCGCGCACCGTTTCTGCCTAAGATTTTAAGATTCTGAATCGGAGGACATGCAAGCGGAACTGACATTGGATTGTCCGGATTGCACACAATATTATCCCCCCGAAAAACGTTATCAAATGTAAAATCTGTCTGTTTGATATGGCATCCGTCCAAAATCACCGTTGTATTGGATGGAAGCAAAATCGCCTGCGAAATCATATAGTCCGGATTGTCAAATACAATGACTCTCTCCGGTTCATTTTTGCTGTCTTCCAGGCATAGCCGGATTGCCTCATCATCATTCTTTGCAGTCTTTATATAGTTTGAAACATAATACTCCATAACCAAGCCTCCTGTTTTTCTTGATTCTATCATAAAAAAACAGAGCAGTCAAGAAAAAAGCCCCATTACGAATTTTTTTCGTAATGAGGCATTTTGGCTCATTTTATTCGTTTCTGATTCCGGTTAAATCCTTGACAATTTCTCCTGCAATAATCAGTCCGGCAACAGACGGAACAAATGCCAAACTGCCGGAAATTTGTCTGCGCCTGGTACAGGTGCGTGCTGTTCCCGGAGGGCATACGCAATGTCCGGAGCAGCTGTTTTCTTCGCTTTTGATCGGCATCATTGCCGGTTCTTCGCTGTATGCCATTGACAAAATGCTATTGTTTGTAGTATGATATATATATTAAGATAAAATCACAGGAGGATGATCAGAGGAGTGGAAAAGAAATCCTTAAAATGGTTATATAAAAACGGAAAAAGCTCTATTCCGGCGATGGCGCTTTTGAGCGTTTTCAGTGCGTCTCTGTCGCTTTTATCCCTGCGCTTTGTAGAAGCGTCCAGAAGCTTGATTAATATTGCGATCGGAAGTGCGGAGGGAAGCTTTCGGAATGCAGTATTGCTTTTATTGTGTCTGCTTGGTTTGCAGCTTGTTTTGCAGATCGGCATCAATTTTTTGCAGGTGCATGCCTCGGCAAGACTGGAGATTTCGCTTAAACAGAAAATCTTTCGCAGACTGATCCGGAAGGAGTATCTGGCGGTTTCAAAATTTCATTCGGGTGAGCTTTTAAACCGGCTCAATAGCGATATTTCGGTGATTGTGAACGGAATTGTCACGGTGATTCCGGCGGCGGTGTTGTTTCTGACCTCAATTGTCGGCGGCTTTATCATGCTGTATTCTATCGACCGGGTGCTTGCCGGATTGATTCTTGCTATTGGTCCGTTTGTTCTTATTGGGGCGCGGCTCTATAGCAGACGCTATAAGGCGCTGCATAAGAAATGCCAGGAGGCAGACGGCAAAACGAAATCCTTTATGCTGGAAATTTTGCAGAATCTTTTGGTGGTCAAGTCCTTTGGAAACGAGACGCCGGTCATGGAAAAAAGCTCCGGTCTGCAAAATGAAAGCTACCGTCTGCGCATTAAAAGAACCAAGGTTTCGGTTGTAGCGCATGTCGGGCTGTTTCTGATCTTTAATGCCGGCTATTATTTTGCCGTAGCATTCGGCGCTTACCGGCTTTCCACCGGCACAGGCATCAATTTTGGTGATTTTACGGCAATTCTGCAATTGGTGAATCAGATTCAAAGTCCGTTTAAGCAGATTGCATCCTTAATTCCGCAGGTGTTTTCTACGATTGCCTCCGCGGAGCGGATGCTGGAATTGGAGGAATTAGCGGAGGAAAAAGAGGAAAAAAGCGTCAATGCCCGGGAGGTTTACCGCGGTTTAGAGGAAATTGTTTTTGATCATGTCAGCTTTTCCTATAACCAGGATTCCACCGTCAGCGGAATTGACATGCACATCAAAAAGGGAGAACATGTCGTGGTTGCCGGGGAATCAGGCGCAGGAAAAAGCACGGCAGTAAAGCTTTTATTAAGCATTTTCCAGCCGCAGGAGGGGAAAATCTATTTGAAAACAAAAAATGGAAATATCCCGATCAGCTGTCAGACGCGAAGTCTTTTTGCCTATGTTCCGCAGGGGAATCTGATTCTGTCCGGCACAATCCGCGAAAATATCACCTTTGCCTGCGGCGCTGCAAGCGAGGAGGAGATTATAAAAAGCGCAAAGATTGCGCAGATATGGGACTTTATCGAATCGCTGGAGGATGGACTGGATACCAAAATCGGAGAAAAGGGACTTGGACTTTCCGAAGGGCAGGCACAGAGAATTGCAATTGCACGTGCCATTTTATACGATGCGCCGGTTCTGCTTTTGGATGAGGCGACCTCTGCATTGGATTCCGACACCGAGATTGCGCTTCTTCGTGCCATCCGGAGCATGACGGATAAAACCTGTATTTTAGTTTCCCATAAAAAGGCGGCATTTGAAATCTGCGACCGTGTTTTATATGTGGAGAAAAAACGCTGATTTTGGGAAAAAACTCTTGACTTTGCAGCGGAAAAGAAATATACTGTATTATAGGGGATTCTTGATTTTATGGAGGAAGTATGGCAGAGAAAAACATTCATGAAAAGCACAGGGAGCGAATGAGAGCAAAGCTTCTTTCCTCAGAGGGCGATATTTTAGAGGAGCATGAGGCTTTGGAAATGCTTCTTTATGCCTGTCAGAAACAGAAAAATACAAATCCGATTGCACAGAATCTGCTCCAGCGGTTTGGATCGCTTTCCGGCGTCTTTGAGGCAGATTATCATGCACTGATGGAGATTGAAGGAATCGGAACGCAGGCGGCAACGCTGATTAAGCTGCAGGCGGTTTTGTGCCGGATGTATGCAATTGACAAGCAGCAGCAGTTCTCCAAGCGGTTTCGCTTTACACCAAAGAATGCCGGCGGTTATGTAGTGAACTATTTTTACGGCTATAAGACGGAAACCTTTATCATGTTCTGTCTGCGCGCAGATTGCAGCCTGATTTGTGCAAAGATACTCGGAAAAGGCTCGGTCAGCAGTGTTTTAGTGGATTCACGAAAAATCTTGCAGACAGCCATGGAATCGAATGCAGTTTATGTGGTGCTGGCACACAATCATCCGAATGGGACAATGGTTCCCTCGCAGGCGGATTTAGATATGACCAGGGAGATTGCACATGCACTCACCTTTTCGGAAATCCGGCTGATTGACCATATTATTGTCTGCGGAAACCGCTACATCAGCCTGGCAAACGATTATAAAATTTTAGCAGAAGAGGAATAAGCAAATGATAGCAGTAATTGATTATGGAGCAGGAAACCTGCACAGTGTGCAAAATGCGCTGAATCATTTGGGCGCGGAGAATGTAATTTCTTCCGATCCGGAGGTGATTCTTCGGGCAGACCGTGTGATTCTGCCGGGGGTCGGCGCATTTGGCGACGCGATGGCGGCAATGAGAAAAAGCGGTCTGGATCAGGTTGTCCGGCAATGCGCAGAGGAGGACAAGCCGCTTTTGGGAATCTGCCTTGGCTTGCAGCTTCTGTTTGAGAAAAGCGAGGAAACGCCGGGTGTTCCGGGATTGGGAATCTTTCAGGGTGAATTTTTAAAGATTCCGGAAAAGCCGGGCTTGAAAATTCCGCATATCGGCTGGAATGATCTGACTTTCCCTGCACCCTCCCGGATGTTTGAGGGAATCGGCGCGCATCCGTATGTATATTTTGTACATTCCTATTATCTTGATACACCGGAGCAGGATATTGTTTCGGCATATACCGATTACGGCATAAGACTGCCGGTGGCAGTAGAGCATAAGAATGTCTTTGCCATGCAGTTTCATCCGGAAAAAAGCGGCGCTGTCGGCATGAAGATTTTAGAGAACTTTATCCGGATTTAAGGGGGGAAAAGCATGTACGCAAAAAGAATCATCCCTTGCCTGGATGTGAAGGACGGACGCGTGGTAAAGGGAATTAATTTTGTAGATTTAGTGGATGCCGGCGATCCGGTGGAAACGGCAAAGGCATATGACAAAGCCGGAGCGGACGAGCTGGTATTTTTGGATATTACCGCATCCTCCGATGGGAGAAAAACCGTTTCCGATATGGTGGAGCGGATTGCCAGAGAGGTGTTTATTCCGTTCACTGTCGGCGGAGGAATCCGGAGTGTGGAGGATTTCCGGACAATTTTGAATGCCGGAGCAGATAAAGTGGCGGTCAACTCTGCGGCAATTAAACGACCGGAGCTGATTTCAGAGGCGGCAGAAAAATTTGGAAGTCAGTGCGTGGTCTGTGCAATTGACGCAAAGAAAAACAAAGATCATTGGGAGGTCTATCTAAACGGCGGCAGGGTCAATACCGGTCTGGATGCAGTCGAATGGGCAAGGCAGGCAGAACGGCTTGGCGCAGGAGAAATTCTCTTAACCAGTATGGACTGCGACGGTACAAAAAAAGGATATGATCTTGCGCTGACAAAAGCAATTTCAGAGCATGCGAAAATTCCGGTGATCGCATCGGGCGGAGCAGGTGCGCTTTCGCATTTTTACGATGCGTTCACCGAGGGTGCGGCAGATGCAGTTTTAGCAGCAAGCCTGTTCCATTTTAAAGAGATTGAAATTTGTGAATTGAAAAAATACTTAAAGGAACGCGGAATCCATGTCCGTGAGATATAAGGAGTAAAGAATGAAGAAATTTTCCAGAACAGAAGCCAGAACCGAAGCGTTTAAGCTGATCTTTCAGACGGAAACAAACCACGACGACATTGAATTTCTGATTCTGCAGATGCTGGAGGAGACTCCGGCGGCAAGCAGGCAGATAGATTATATCCGGAATGTAGTTACGGGTGTGAACGGGAAAAAGGAAGAATTAGAAACGGCAATTTCGAAGCATCTTTCTCCGGGATGGAAAATAGAGCGTGTTCCAAAGGTTGCGCTTTGCGTTTTAAAGCTTGCGATTTATGAAATCCGCTATGTGGAGGATGTGCCGGAAAGAGTTGCAATTAACGAGGCGGTCGAGCTGGACAAAATCTATGACGATCCGGATCATTCCGCGTTTGTCAACGGTGTTTTAGGGAGCTTTTGCAGAGCATGACGGCGCTTGGATTTGACACGAGTAATTATACCACGTCAACGGCTGTGACCGGAGCGGGTTTTCTAAAAAGTCAAAGACGAATTCTGCCGGTCAAGCCGGGAGAACGCGGACTTCGTCAGAGCGACGCGCTGTTTGCACATGTGAAAGCATTGCCGGAACTGTATGAAACGCTGATGCAGGAGGTTGATCCGAAAAGGCTTTCCGCGGTTGGGGTCAGTACCCGTCCGCGTGCAGTGGAGGGGTCGTATATGCCGGTTTTTTTAGCCGGCGAGGGCTTTGCAAGGGCAGCGGCTGCAAGCCTGTCTCTGCCGCTCTATCGCTTTTCACATCAGGACGGGCATCTGATGGCAGGTATTTATTCCGGAGCGTTTTGGGAGCTGTTAGAAAACCCCTTTTTGGCAGTACATCTCTCTGGCGGCACAACGGAGATTTTAAGAAGTGAATATCAAAACGGAGCGTTCCGGACAGAAATTTTGGGCGGAACAAAGGACATCAGCGCCGGTCAGCTGATCGATCGGATCGGTGTGCGGCTTGGGATGCAGTTTCCTTGCGGAAAAGAGTTGGATGCACTTTCTGAAACATGCGACCGAGCTGTCAATATAAAAATTTCGGTAACCGGCATGCAGATGAACTTTTCCGGACTGGAAACGAAGCTTTCCGGTATGATTGGAACAGAAATGCCGGAGGTTTTAGCGCGGTCAGCGCTCCTTGCTGTTGCAAAAACGCTTTCCTGTGCACTTACCAATGCCGTTTTAGAAACGCATTGCCGCAGAATCCTGTTGGTGGGCGGTGTTGCGTCCAATTCATTTTTGCGGAATTTTCTGCCGGAGCATACGGATGCAGAGCTTTTCTTTTCAGAGCCGGCTTATGCCACTGATAATGCAGTTGGCATTGCAGAGCTGGCAAGACGTATGGAAATGAGGGAATATTAATGGAAGCACGAGTGGTTACCGTCAGTCAGTTAAATGAATATATTAAAAAAGTGTTAGACCATCAGCCGGTTTTGGGTGATCTTTGGGTCAAGGGTGAAATCTCTAATTTTAAACGGCATGTTTCCGGGCATTTATATATCACGCTCAAGGATGAATCGGGCGTTTTGAAAGCGGTGATGTTCCGGAGTGCGGCGCAGAGTCTGAAATTTTTCCCGGAGGACGGCATGAAAGTGTTAGCGCGCGGACGGGTTTCGGTTTATGAGGCTGGCGGCGCGTATCAGCTTTACATTCAGGAAATGACGCCGGATGGGATCGGCGCATTATATATTGCATATGAGCAGCTGAAAAAAAGGTTGGAGGAGGAAGGACTTTTCTCGGAGGAGCATAAAAAGCCGATTCCGAAATATCCGCAGACGGTGGGAGTGATCACTGCGCCGGACGGCGCGGCAGTCCGGGATATGATCCATGTAATCACCAGGCGGTATCCTTTGGCAGAAATCCTATTGTATCCGTCATTGGTGCAGGGTGCAGGTGCGGCAGAAAATCTGGTGCGCGGAATCCGCTATATGAACCGCTATCACCTGTGCGATACGCTCATTATCGGCAGGGGCGGCGGCTCGATTGAAGATTTATGGGCATTTAATGAGGAGCCGGTTGCACGTGCGATTTATGAGTCGGAAATCCCGGTCATCTCGGCAGTCGGTCATGAAACGGATTTTACCATTGCCGATTTTGTAGCAGATCTGCGCGCTCCGACTCCGTCTGCGGCAGCAGAAATTGCTGTTCCGGAGCGGCTGGAGCTGATCAGCCGGATTCAATTCCTGCGGCGCGGTATGGAGCAGGCGGTTTTAAACAATATTGAACAAAAACAGACGGTATTAAAACGCTTTCGCCTGCGTTCCCCGGAGGATCGGATTGCGGAGCGGTATTTGAAATTAGATTATTGTCTGAAAAATTTGCAGAATGCACAGGAAAGCATTATAAAAGAATATCAGACAAGGTTTTCCAATGCCTGTGTCAAGCTGGATGCCTTAAGTCCGCTCCGGGTTCTGGCAAGAGGATATTCCATTGCGGAAACCGAGGACGGCTGTGTGATTAAATCAGCAAAGACCTTGAGAAAAAATATGAAATTCAAACTGAAATTACAGGATGGGGAACGCTGGTGCAGCGTGCTCGGAAAGGGGGAGTAGAGAAGTATGGCAAAGGGATTTGAGGCATCTATGAAGGAGCTGGAGGAAATTGTGACAAAGCTGGAGAGTGGCGATGTCGGCTTGGAGGAGTCGTTAAAGCTATTTGAGAAAGGCATTCAACTGTCAAAAAGCTGTCAGAAAATTTTGTCCGATGCAGAAAAAAAGGTTTCTGTGCTGATCAGCCAGGACGGAGAAGAACCAAAAACAAAAAATTTTTTAGAGGAATCAAACAATGACCTATGAAGCAAAACTAGAAGCAATGAAAAGCTTGACCGAGGCGGCATTAGAGCAGTATGTTCAGCCGGAAAAGCTGCCGCAGAAAACGATCTATGAGGCAATGCGCTATAGCCTTTTGTCGGGCGGAAAGCGGCTTCGTCCGATCCTTATGCTGCTTTCCTGCGAGGCATGCGGAGGACATGCAGAGGACGCCGTTCCGTTTGCCTGTGCGCTCGAAATGGTTCATACCTATTCACTGATTCATGACGATCTTCCGGCAATGGATAATGATGAGCTGCGGCGCGGTATGCCGACGAATCATGTAAAATTCGGAGAGGCGATGGCAATCTTAGCAGGGGATGCGCTTTTAAACCGTGCCTTTGAAATTGCCTCATCTAAAAGCAGTATTCTGGCAGACCGGACAGTAGCAGCTATCCGGATTCTTTCCGAAGCTTCCGGCGCATACGGCATGATCGGCGGTCAGGTGATTGATATTGAAAGCGAGAACAAAGCCATCACGGCAGAGGAATTAAAGCATCTGCATGCCTTAAAAACCGGTGCAATTATCCGTGCGGCAGGAAAAATAGGGGCGGTGATTGCCGGAGCGGAGCAGGAAAAGATGGATGCTTTGGACGCATTCTGTCTCAATTTAGGAATCGCATTTCAGATTCAGGATGATATTTTAGATGTAACCGGAACAGAGGAGACGCTTGGAAAACCAATCGGGAGCGATGCAGAAAACGGGAAAACTACCTATATCACGCTCTATGGAAAGGAACGTGCCGGGGAACTGTCGAAGGAATACACCAAGCGTGCAGTGGATGCACTTTCGGTGTTTGGAGAAGAAAAAAAATATTTGGTTGCGCTTGCAGAGCATTTGACCAATCGTAGAAAATAGTGGGGATCAAAATGAGTTTTACAGAATATTTAGGAAGCTCCGTGTTAGTCACGGCAATCTTAGGCTGGTTTAGCGCGCAGGTGTTAAAGGTGCTGTTTATTCTGATCCGATACCGGAAATGGGATTTTCGGAGAATGATCGGATCAGGAGGCATGCCTAGCTCGCATTCCTCGTTTGTCACCAGTCTTGCCACCGGAGTCGGACTGATTGAGGGCTTTGACAGCACGCTGTTTTCCGTCTGCATTGTGTTTGCTATGGTGGTGATGTATGACGCGGCAGGTGTGCGCCGTGCTGCAGGTCAGCAGGCAAAAATCCTGAATCAGATTGTGGATCAGTGGGGAAAAGAGGATCACACCCATACCGAAAAAAGATTAAAGGAGCTTTTGGGACACACGCCGAAGGAGGTCTTTGCCGGTGCGGTATTAGGGGTTGTGATTGGCCTTTTACGGCATTTTTAAGGAGGGAATAGCTTGAATGCGTCTGTTTTTTATTTAATGCATGGCGAACGCAGGGTTGCAAAAATTCACAAAAACGGAAAATGCAAAATCTACTATAAATCCTTTATGCCTTATAATTTGGTGTTAGAGGAGCGGGAGGATTTTGATATTCAGCTGGATAATATCAATAATTTTTATTATTGGTGTGCTTCGCGCGTGCTTTCACTGGATCGGAAATATGCAAAGGAAATTTTAAACAGTATAGGCGCGCTTCAGGCATCTACCGACCGGGACCGTGCAAATATTGCCCTATCCTATCACTGCGTTTCTCTCACAGATATTTACTGGGTGCAGCATAAGGGAGAAAAGCTGAAATATGCGGAAATTAACCTGTTTGAAAATCATTTGAGCAATGCATTTGTGGATGTATCGCTCCGCGGAAAGCAGATGACCATTCAAAACAGCGCCCTGATCGCTAACGATATTTCGACCGTTGGATGCTTTCCGAAGGCGTGGCTTCGCGCATCGGACGGAAGCTTTCTGCTTTTAAAGGACGGCGGTGCGGAGTATGTGGAAAATGAAATTTTGGCAAGCCGTATTTGTCAGTGCTTTTCCTGCAATCAGGTTTGCTACAAGCCGTTCACCTTTGAGGGACAAAAAGTTTCGGTCAGCAAAATTATCACCTCGCTCCAATATGGTACGATCTCCCGGCAGGCTTTAGAGATTTATTGTGCCAATCATGATCTGGATTCGATGGAATATATTCTGCACTTAGACGCATATGGTTATTATATGATGAACATTTTAGACTACCTGATCGGCAATCATGACCGGCATTGGGAAAACTGGGGGCTTTTTGTGGACAACGCAAAAAATAAGCCGCTCAGACTGTATGATCTGATGGATTTTAATCAGGCATTCCGTGCTTACGAGGATCTGGAGGGTGCAAACTCTCTGACCGATCCCGGAAAAACACAGAGAGAAGCGGCTGAATATGCTGTGTCTCAAATCGGTCTGAACCGGAAAAAACCGATTGAGAAGGTCTGGTTTGGGGATCAGACGGAAAAATATGAAATGCTTCAAAAAAGACTTTCTCTGCTTGAAAAAGCAGAAAAATAAGACTTTTACAGTGCGGCGAAAGAACGTGTGCGTTTTTTCGCCGAAAATTTTCATTTTTTTTAAAAAAGTGATTGACTTTTTATACGGAAGGTGATATAATAAGTAAGTCGTTAAATATAGGGGTATAGCTCAGTTGGTAGAGCAGTGGTCTCCAAAACCACGTGCCGAGGGTTCAAATCCTTCTGCCCCTGCCACTTAAATTGTCCTTGGTCTTGTGATTTCACCTGTCCAAGGGCTTTTTTATGTATACTATTAAGGATGTTTATATATAATAAATATAGAGCTATTTTCATCAAAAGTCTTGACTTTTTTTATGCATTGGTGTATAATAGTCTCAGTGATCGAGTTGCAGGATCCTGTGAGGACTGCAACCAAAGGAGTTCCTGCGGGGACTCCTTTATTGTATATGGAGGTTTTTATGGCGCAAGTATTTCTCACCTATGAACAGCAAATTGAAAAACTGATCTATGAAAAGAATTTAATGGTTCAAAATCGGGAATATGCGGTTGAAGAATTAAAAGAGATTGGATACTTTGCGCTCATTGGCGGTTATAAAGGATTATTTAAAAACCCTACCACAAAAAATTTTAAGGATGGAACACGCTTTGAGGATGTTCTTGCCTTATATAAATTTGATGAAAATTTAAGAGAGCTATTTTTGAAATATCTCTTAAAGGTGGAACGGCATCTGCGTTCTCTGATATCTTATTATTTTTGTGAAAAATATGGGGAAAACCAAAGTTTTTACTTGGATGAGCGTAACTTTTCAATTTATCCTAAATATAAGTCGGATGTTCAAAGACTCATTGGAGAACTCGATAAATTAGCAAACAAAAATAGTGATTATGCATATTTGAATCACCATCGAAATCTTTATCAGAATGTCCCTCTATGGGTGTTGTTTCATGGAACGACCTTTGGAACGCTTTCAAAGTTTTATATGCTGATGACACAGGATTTGCAGTTTAAAGTAAGCAAAGAGTTTTATGGTTTGTCCGAAAAACAACTTGGGCAAAGTCTGAATGTTCTTACAAAATTCCGGAATGTCTGTGCTCATAATGAAAGATTGTTTTCCTATAAAACCAGAAACGACATTCCGAATTTACAAGCGCATAAGTTTTTAAAGCTTCCGAAAAAGGGTCATAATTATGCTGTTGGAACACATGATTTGTTTGCTGTAGTGATTATTCTGAAATATATGTTAAGTGCAGCGGATTTTTGTAAGCTGAAGAATAGGATTGTTCGCGTAATTGATACTTATCTGGATCAGACGCATGCATTGAGCAAAAAGGATATTATGTATGCAATGGGATTTCCGGAAAATTGGCTTATGCTTTAAAATGACATATTATTATCAAAACGGCTGTAAAATAGTAGTAAAACTAAAAATGGAGGGATTAGGATGCCGGAGGAAAATTTAAAAAAAAGGGCTTCCATCGGAAAGCTTTCCGGGATTGTGGGGATTTTATGTAATTGCGCACTGGCTGCGGCAAAGCTGGCGGTGGGATTTCTTGCATCCTCCATGTCAGTGATGGCAGACGGATTAAACAATTTATCCGACGCTGCGAGCTCGGTAGTCACTCTGGCAGGATTTAAGCTGGCAGAAAAGCCGGCAGATTCCGGGCATCCCTACGGACACGCAAGATTTGAGTATCTTGCAGGTCTGACAGTTGCCGTTATGATCCTTGTGATCGGTGTGGAGCTTTTAAAAGGCTCTGTGAAAAAAATTTTCAAACCTGAGGCGATTGAATTTTCCTGGCTGATTCTGGTGGTTTTGGTTGTTTCAATCCTTATAAAGCTTGGGATGGCGCTGTTTTACCGGCGTATGGGAAAGAAAATCCAATCGACCGCGCTTGCTGCTGCGGCAGAGGATAGCCGGAACGATGTTCTGACCACGGGTGCGGTTCTGATTGCGTCGCTTTTGGAGCATTTTACTGACTGGTGTGTGGATGGCGCAATGGGGATGATTGTCTCATTCTATATTATCTATGGCGGTATCGGACTGGCAAAACAGACTGTTGCGCCGCTTTTGGGTGAGGGCGGAAACAGCGAGCTTCGCCAAAAGCTGATAGCATATTTAAAGG